>JBBRQP010000004.1:0-70622 GCA_038226175.1 Gloeobacterales cyanobacterium | reverse complement strand
GGCAATTATTCGTTGTGAGCCTTCTTTATTGAAGTAGGCAGCTAAAATCCGTTGGCGCAGATCCACTGAATATGGTTTTCCCATCACCCTCTCCATTTAGTCCAATTAATATAGCTCTTTCACTTGAAAATTGCTGTAAATCAACGGCGAGATACAAATCAGTGGGATGGACATAAATAAAGCGAACATCGAAATCGCTATCGGGTGAGGCAAATCCCCAGGCTCTGCTCCCCGACTCGACGGCGAAAACAATGCGTACATCTTCATCTCGCTCAGTACAAGCAGGGCGACGCATGATTTCAAGGTGAACATCGGTGGGAATCATATTCTCTCTGCCTTTTCTAACGCGGAAATAATCTGAATATACGTGATTCTCCAGGGTTAACTATGCGCTCTGGGATAAATCTCAAGCCTCAATTCTGAAGCATCTTTTCAGAATGGGCGGCAAGGGACTTGATACAATAACAAAAATTGGTGATTGGTGGTTTATGCAGGCAGCTCAGCGGATTCAAAAAATTCCTCCCTATCTTTTTGCGGAGATCGACCGGAGGCGGGATGAAGCCGTCGCCCGTGGTGTAGACATTATCAATATGGGCATCGGCGACCCTGACAAACCGACTCCAGACCATATACTCGCCGCCATGCATGAGGCTGTGGATGACCCTAGCACCCACAACTATCCCCCCTATGCCGGGACAAAACCCTATCGTCAAGCCGCACTTGATTGGTTTGAGCGCAGATTTGGGATTGGCGGGTTTGATGTAGAAAAAGAGATTATCTCCTCCATTGGCTCCAAAGAAGCCATCCATAATACCTGTCTTGCTTTTATCGATCCCGGTGATATCTCTCTGGTTGCCGAGCCCGGTTACCCTGTTTATCGTACCTCCACCATTTTTGCAGGTGGCGAACCCTACAGCTTGCCGCTGTTACCAGAAAACCATTTTTTGCCTGATCTGCAGGCTATTCCCCCTGAAGTAGCCCAAAAAGCTAAATTAATTTGGTTGGGCTATCCGAGTAACCCGACGGGGGCGATTGCCGATCTAGGCTTTTTTGAAGAATTGGTCGCCTTTGCCAAAAAATACGACATTTTGATTTGTCATGACCACGCCTACTCTGAGATGGCCTACGACGGCTACAAACCGCCCACTATCTTCCAAGTCCCCGGTGCGCGCGATGTGGCGATTGAGTTTCATTCATTATCCAAGTCCTATAACATGACGGGTTGGCGGGTTGGTTTTGTACTCGGAACTCCCCAAGGTATCGCACCGTTAGCTCGGATTAAAAGTAATGTGGACTCCGGCGTCTTCAAGGCAATCCAACGGGCTGCCATTGCTGCCTTTGACACCAGCGAAGACCAACTACAAACCCTGATGAGCGTGTATCAAAAACGCCGTGATGCCCTGATTAGCGGTTTACAATCTCTGGGCTGGCCCATCCAACCACCCAAAGCCACACTCTATGTTTGGGCACCGATTCCCAAAAATTACACCTCCTCAGCAGCCTTTGTCTCCGATCTCCTCGACAAATGCGGCATCATTGTCCCGCCCGGTAATGGCTATGGTGCGAGCGGTGAAGGCTATTTCCGCATTGCCTTGACCGTCGAAGACCACCGTATTGCCGAGGCGATTAGTCGCATGGAAAAAGCTGGGATTCGTTACGACGGCTAAAGCCCTCACCCCGCACTGCGGCTACCCCTCTCCCAATTTTGGGAGAGGGGAGAATACCCTATTTTGCAAGAATAGAGCTGAGGCAATGAGAGCGGCTTTGCTAGCTTGGTATGACGATCATCAGCGGGTTTTGCCGTGGCGCGGGAGTGGTGATCCCTATTGTGTCTGGCTCTCAGAAGTCATGCTCCAACAAACCCAAGTGGCGCAAGTGATCCCCTATTACGCGCGGTTTCTCAGTCGTTTTCCAACCTTGGCTACGTTGGCAAAGGCAGATTTGACGGCAGTATTGCAGGTCTGGCAGGGGTTGGGCTATTACACTCGGGCGCGTAATTTACATCAAACAGCTCAGCAAATAGAGGTTACAGGTTGGCCTCAGACCTACGCTGGTTGGCGGGCATTACCAGGTGTGGGTGATTACACCGCGCGCGCTGTGACAGCGATTATTCTCAACTTGCCTTTGGGTGCTGTCGATGGCAATATTCGGCGGGTTTATAGTCGGTTGACAGCACAGCCACAGTTTACGGTACGGCAGTTACAACTATTGGCGGATATTTGGGTGGATGCGCAACGCCCCGGTGATTTTAATCAAGCCTTGATGGATTTGGGTTCTCTGATTTGTACGCCCCGTCAGCCTCAGTGTGAGGTCTGTCCGATTCAGTCATTTTGTCTGGGCTATGCCCAAGGTCTGGTGGCCCAACTACCTGCCAAAAAAATCAAACCAATCCGTCCCCAGCGACACTTTTTAGTTTTGTTAGTGATCGAAAATGACCAAATCCTGCTGCATCAACGTCCCCCTAGTGGCCTGTTAGGTGGACTTTGGGAGTTGCCTAATCAAGAAGTTGGCGATGTAATTGCTCTAGGCAAAAATTTGTATGGTCTGATCCCAGAAGTTGCACTATCCACGATCAAACATAACTATACGCATTTTCAGGCAGTTTTCCATACCTATACAGGTCATTTTGATCCCGAAACTCAGGCTAATTATCAGTGGGTTACGCGCTCAGATCTGATTAACTATCCGATGTCGAGAGGATTTCAGAAAATTTTGAGTGACTGGCTCTAGTATTGGTGCGCACCAAAAGTTTTGACCTATCCGCTACACTCAATAAGACTTAGGGAGTGCGCGCACCATGACCACGTTACGCCGCAGTATGTCATTGATTGACGGGGCTGCTCTGATTGTCGGAACCGTGATTGGCTCGGGCATTTTTGCGAGTCCAGGGCGGGTGCTCAATGCCGTCGGTTCCGTCGGTTTAGCTCTAGCCGTCTGGGTTGTAGGCGGTGTACTTTCCTTGGCTGGTGCGCTGTGTTATGCCGAACTCGGTGCCGCGTTACCCGTATCAGGCGGAGAATATGCTTATTTTCGCAAAACTATCGGTAATCCCTTTGGCTTTTTGTTTATCTGGACGCAATTTTTTGTAATGAAAACTGGGTCTCAGGCGATTATTAGTTTGGTTTTTGCTACCTATCTAGGACGGGTAATCGGCATATCTGATGGTGATTGGCGACTCAAAGCTCTAGCGATTGGCACAATTATTTTTTTGACGGCAATCAATTGTATCAGTGTGCGCTGGGGGTCTTTAGTCCAAGTCGTCTTTACGGGACTCAAACTGTTGGCTTTGGCTGGCATTATTGGCTTGGGTTGGTGGGTCTTACTCGGTGGTCATCCTACCCTGGCGAGCGGTAGTTTGGGTGATCCTTGGCATAGTTTGAAGCCAGAACTCAGAGGATTTAGTTTGCTCAGTGCCTTTGGCTCAGCGATGATTTCGGCTCTGTGGGCCTATGACGGCTGGAATAATCTTAACTATGTCACCGAAGAACTCCAAGAACCCGAACGCAACTTACCCAAGGCGATTACCTTTGGTCTACTCGGGGTGATGGCAATTTATCTACTCGCCAATGTGGCCTATCTTGCGGTTCTCACACCAGCAGTCTTGGTCGCTTCTAAAGCGGTGGCAACGGATGTGGCGGTCAAAATCCTGGGTCCAACCCTGGGACTGGTATTAATTCCTCTAGCGGTCGCAGCGTCTACTTTTGGCGCAGCCAATGGCTCTTTATTATCAGGGTCACGAATTTTTTATGCAGCGGCCCGTGATGGTCAACTACCGCACTGGCTCAGTCAAGTCAGCCCAACAACTCAGGTTCCGACGACTGCTTTGGTGGTGCAAGGAGCTTGGGCTTGCTGCCTTTTAGCGTTGCCTACCGACTTTGGCAGCTTAGTTGATTATTTTGGTTTTGCGGCGTGGATATTTTATGCCCTAGCCGCGATTGCAGTCATTCAATTACGCCAACAAGCTCCTGATCTACCGCGTCCTTATCGGGTCTGGCCTTATCCGTTGGTTCCGTTAGTCTTTTTGGTAGTAGCGCTATTTTTGGTATGTAATTCATTGCTCGCGGCTCCGGCTCAATCTTTATATGCCTTAGGATTTATCCTGCTCGGACTGCCGGTGTATTACAAGTTTTTTCGTGCGTAAAATCTATCAATGTGTGGCCTTGACGTTCCATTTATGTGAGTAGAGACGCGGTTTCCCATAGCAATCAAGCGCGGATGTGGACCTTTCCCGACTGCCGTAAATTCCAAACCAACGGCATCTTCGACAGTGACCAACAACAGGCTCGGCGGTGTGATGCCGTAATCGGTCATCTTAATGGTTCCCGTAGCCTTAAGCTGTAACTCCCGTCCTGTATAAACTGCTTCACTCGTAAACGTAACCGGGCGGGTAATGTCACGAATTGTTAGATCGCCGCTGATCGTACCCTTTTGCTTAGTTCCCCAGCGCTTCCACTCTGTGAATTTAGCAAACCCGGTCAAACTTTTGACCACAAATAGCGCAGCGGGGTACTGATCTGTTTGTAGAAACTCTTTGCGCATCCGTCCATCACGTAAGCCATTCCCCGAATCGATACTCGCCAACTGAACTTGAACTTGACCGGTCAAAAATTCTCCTGTACGGTCATCGTAGACCAGACTACCCTTAACCTCTGGGGTTTTACCCACCCAAGCACTCAAAACATCGCGGCTATGATAGCTCGCCATGCCATCACTGAGAACCAAAGTTTGCGGTTCAGCCATGGCTGCTAAATGCAAGCCTAATGTGAAGATAAAACCAGTTATAACTAGACCATGCAGTTTCATGCGCCACCCCTAAATCACCACTTCGACTATACACGCCTAGTTAAGTTTAGGATTAACTAAGGCACAAATCGTTAACCAACCAAGCCTAGGTTTATAAGAAAACCACGTACCATGTAAAGTTTATTTACTATCTGCCGAGAACTTACTAAAAAATATTTCATTACCGTTTCATTACCGTCTGCTGCATTTAAGTTGTTAGTGTCCACCACAAGGTGTTTAACATGTTAGTTTCCACATTTGAGATTCTTCTTAAGCCCCAATTACCCAAAGTCTTACCCCCGACAGTTCCTGCTGAAGATGCCCAACTAAGTCGGATTGTCATTCAGGGTTATTTTCTGACTTTGGCTAATGTCAATAACTTTGATATTACGGTTTCTTTAATGTTTCATAGCGCCTTACCTTCCAACTTAAACCTCAATGACTTCATTGACGCGGTGGACATCACAGGCACGAATGTTTTTGGTCAACTCACGCCCGCTGGCTCCAAACGTGCGGTAACTACGTTTGTAATTCCTGCCCGTGATACGGCTTTGTTTATCCTACAGCCTGATTTCATCACCAAACCTCAAATTTTGACCGATTCTAATTTTGAAGCTCGCGGTTATGTAGAGGTTGCTGTTACTTCGTTTGGGTCAGAGAGTCCAGTCAAGCTACTAGTCACCCCCGAACATCGCGGTACGTTCTTCAAAAACCTTGCCTCAATGACCGAAGGTGATGTTGGTCTTGATCAGATTGCCTATGCTTTACCTGTTGCTAATGGAGGTCTGCTCGAGTTTAAAAAATAAGTCAAGATTGCCTGGGTGATAGAGGTTTTCCTCTTTCTCTACCACCTAGGGGTCATAATTTAGGAGATAAGTTAGTGACTGATGAACTAGGTTGGTTTTTGGTGCTGTTAATCTATGTCGGCTATGCTGCCCTATGGCATCTTTATAGTAAATCTATCTAGTGGGAAAACAATGGAACCAGAATTTAAATTTTATCCTGTAGCGCATAGCTGGGTTGCCCGTCACCCCGAACCTAAAGGGGTCATTCAATTTATTGGTGGTGCTTTTTTTGGAACATTTCCGGGTTTTTTCTACGAATATTTACTCCACGAGTTTTTCCGTGAGGGTTATACCATCGTTGCCTTTCCCTTCTCATTTACCCTACAACATTGGTTTAATGCCATTGATTTACTCGAAGAACAACAGGTTATCCGTCAATATTTATTGATGATGAGTCGTGATGATCAGGTGAGTCAAACGACTTATCGTAGACAAGAGGCTTATGTGTGGGTTGGGCATAGCTTAGGCTGTAAATATCTCGCACTTTTAGAACTTCTAGCTAACTGGAATAACGACCCCAATCAAGCCCGAGTAACTATTCAAGGCTGTGCAAAAAACTCGGAGAAGCAAGTTAAACAACTAGAACAACGTCTCTATCGTTTGCGGACTTCAATTAAAAATCAAGCCTCAATTTTAATTGCACCCGTAGTCAGTGATACCCAAAGTGCGGTTAGGATTGCGGCTTTAGCTCAGGTCATCGATGATTTGGGTTGGGGCGTATTACCGACTCAGGAGGAAACTTTTTGTTTTATTCAAAAAAGTAATCTTTTTAATCTAACAGCAGTGATTCCCTTTGTTTCTGATAACGAAGCCCGAGAAACTGTGGCTTGGTTTGAGGCTAACTTGAAAGATAAAATTTTATCTAACCAACCACTCTTTGGTAGTCATCTACGTCCCCTCGGCCTCGAATTGGGCAGTCATGTTTTGGGTTCAGTGGCAGCTCTACCCCGTGAGTTAGCCCCATTGGTTTTGACTTCAATTACCCAGTTACAACAAAAATTACGGCTTAGCCAGCTCATCACAAATCTGAAGTAATCCTAAGACTCAGCCCATCCTGTCGCTCCCCCTCGTACACTAGGTTTTGTAGCGCAGCAGGAAGCTGTTATGACAGCAACAGCAAAAATTGGTTTAATTGGTCTAGCGGTCATGGGCGAAAACCTGGCCTTAAACATCGAACGCAACGGCTTTCCCATCGCCGTGTACAACCGTACCGAAGCCAAAACCAAAGAATTGATGGCAACCCGGGCTCTAGACAAACAATTTATCCCGACCTATACCCTCGAAGACTTTGTCCAAGCCCTCGAGACCCCGCGTAAAATCATTATTTTGGTTAAAGCTGGTGCGCCCGTCGATGCCCTACTTGCCCAGCTCAAGCCCCTTTTGGAACCCGCTGATATTGTCATTTATGGTGGTAATTCGCTATTTACTGACACTGACCGCCGCGAAAAAGAGTACGCTCAAGCTGGCTTACAATTTATGGGTATGGGTGTCTCTGGTGGCGAAGAAGGCGCGCTCTGGGGCCCAAGTCTGATGCCCGGTGGGCCGCTTGCTGCTTATCAAGCTATCGAACCCATTGTCACCAAGATCGCCGCTCAAGTTTCTGACGGGGCATGTGTAACCTACATTGGCCCAGGTTCGGCCGGACACTACGTCAAAATGGTGCATAACGGCATCGAATACGGCGATATGCAGCTGATTGCCGAAGTCTACGATTTGCTCAAGAGTGTATTGGGTCTGACCCCTGCTGAGATTCACGATATTTTCAAAACCTGGAATGAAGGCGAGTTACAGTCCTTTTTGATTGAAATCACCGCCCAGATCTTTACCTATATTGACCCAGAAACCCAGCAACCCCTTGTGGAACTGATTCTTGATAAAGCCGGTCAAAAGGGTACCGGTAAATGGACTTCGCAAAATGCTCTTGATTTGGGTATTGCGATCCCAACCATTAACGCCGCGCTCGAATCACGGATTATCTCTTCATTTAAAGGTGAACGGGTGGCGGCTAGCCAAGTACTCACCGGACCGACCCATGCCTACACGGGCGACCGCCAAGCCTTCATTGATAGTGTGGCAGCCGCGCTCTATTGCTCCAAAGTATGCTCCTATGCCCAAGGCATGACCCTATTACAAGCGGCATCCCATGAGTATAAATACAACCTGAATCTTGCAGAAATCAGCCGGATTTGGAAAGGGGGCTGTATTATTCGGGCGAAATTGCTCGACAAGATTCAACATGCCTTTACTACCAACCCCAAGTTGCCTAACTTGCTGATTGATCCTCAATTCTCTAGCGAGCTAGTCGCTAAGCAAGGACTCTGGCGTGAAGTAGTTGCAACAGCGGCTAAACTTGGCATTCCTTGTACGGCGATCAGTGCCTCTTTGAGCTATTTTGATAGTTACCGTAGTGCGCGACTACCGCTCAATCTCACCCAAGCCCAGCGCGACTTCTTTGGGGCACACACCTACGAACGCATTGATAAACCCGGTAGTTTCCATACGGAATGGCAAAAGTAACCACCCATGCAAAATCCTCTTCGCGCAGGTTTACAAATCGGGCGCATTCCCAAGCCCGTGATCATGGTCATCTTCGGAGCCTCCGGTGACTTAGCCCAACGCAAACTATTGCCCTCGCTCTACGATATTGCCCGGGAGCGCAACTTGCCCCCGGAATTTACTGTAGTTGGCATCGGGCGTTCAGAAATGAGTAACGATGCCTTTAGGCAACGGATGCTCGAAGGGGCACAAAAACATAGCCGCGATTTTATCCCGAAGTTTTGGGATAGTTTTGCCCAAGGTTTATTTTACTTTCAGGGTGACCTCAATGCCAGCGAATTTTATCCGCAAATGCGTGACTATTTGGCCGATCTAGATACTAAACGAGGCACCCAAGGCAATCGCGTTTACTATCTTTCAATTCCGCCAAGCTCATTTCCGATCATGCTCGAAAACATGGGCAAGAACGACTTAGTCGGCACTCCCGATAATGTGCGGATCATTGTCGAGAAACCCTTCGGGCGTGACCTCAAAACTGCCCAAGAACTCAACGGTATCGTCAGCAAAGTCTTTGATGAATCGCAAATTTACCGCATTGACCACTACCTCGGTAAAGAAACTGTTCAAAATATCTTAGTGTGTCGCTTTGCCAACACAATTTTTGAGCCATTGTGGAATAACCGGTATGTGGATCATGTACAGATTACGGTGGCGGAGACTGTCGGACTCGAAGGCCGGGGTAAATATTACGAAGAGTCCGGGGCTCTACGCGATATGCTCCAAAACCATCTGATGCAAGTCTTGACGCTAGTTTGTATGGAGCCACCAGCCGGACTTGAGGCCAGCAGTGTTCGTGATGAAAAGGTCAAAGTTCTGCGCTCAATGCAGATTATGAAACCCGAGGAAGTCGCCCATAATGCGATCCGGGCTCAATATAGTCAAGCGGTTTTTGCTGGTCAAAACCTGCCTGGTTATCGTGACGAAGTCGGCGTCGCCCCCAATTCAATTACGCCTACCTATGCAGCGGTTAAGTTTTTTGTGGATAACTGGCGCTGGAGTGGCGTGCCTTTTTATCTGCGCACGGGTAAACATTTGCCCAAACGGGTTAGCGAAGTAGCCTTACATTTCAAGGATTCTCCAGCCCAGATGTTCCGTAATTATTCGGGTGTCCCGACGCAAGATGTGTTGGTACTCAAAATTCAACCCGACGAAGGCATCTCGTTACGCTTTGATGCCAAGGTGCCAGGGCCCAATATTGCGATGCGTCCGGTAAACATGGATTTTCGTTATGGCACGACCTTCGCCCAAAAAAGTCCAGAAGCCTACGAACGCTTATTACTCGATTGTCTACATGGGGATCAGACGCTGTTTGCCCGAGCCGATGAAGTCGAGTATGCCTGGAGAGTGGTAACTCCGATTGTCGAAGCCTGGAGTCAAGGTACGCCCGCTGACCTCGCCACCTACCCAGCGGGTACCTGGGGACCGAAAGAAGCCGGACAAATGCTAATTCGCGATAACCGCCGCTGGCGACGTCTGTAAAGGCAGCTCAATAGAGACGAAGCCCCGCTAATCAAAGGGGTCAAGGTATTTGATCCCCACCAATTGGAAATCTTTTATGTTACGAGTCCCTACGCACAACCGATGCACCTGTGCCGTTGCCGCAATAAAAAGGTCAGGTTGGCTGTAGGTATATCCCACGACCTTGGTCTACCATGCGTCGCCACTCTAAAATCACTTCCTCATCTACCTCTAAAATACGTCCAGCAAACCAAGGACGTAGCGTCTGGTTCATCCAGTTTTGGAGGTCAGCTTGGAATATAGAATCTGTAACTTTCTCTATGCCGTAGCGGATTTACGCCAGGGTAATACTGCTCAAAAATAAGGAGTGGGGCGATTGTCCAGTAATCCAAGATTGAACTTTGGGATGGCAATTAGGTTTACGCAGCTCTGATATCACATTAGTATCCAGCAGCCAAGTCATAACTCAACTTCTCGCACAGGGCTGTATTCTGCTTGGGACATAAAATCTAGTTTTGCCAAAGGGGAAATAGAAAGTAGTCGGTGCAGATTGGATTCTTGCGTTGTCTGTAGAAGTCGAGCATATTCTTCTGTGGAAAGAATCACCACAGCATCCTGACCATAGACGGTCACCCGTTGCGGGCCAACTTCACGGGCTAGCCGAACTACTTCACTGAAGCGAGCTTTGGCTTCCTCTAATTTCCATCCCTGGAGATGGGTTAAGGCGTCCATAAAAAACCAATTAGGTTAGTCAGATCATAACCAAATTTACGGCAAGACTGTCAGCCTGCTGGCCCTGCCAGAAAACGCGACTGCATTACTCACACTTGAGAGTGCTCAATTTCTAATTTATGGGGGGCTAATAATCTCACGATTGAGTACCTGCAAACAGGCCGCTAATGGGGCGTTAACTGCCATAAGCTGAGCGAGTTGGCTATGGGTGGCGGCGTGCGCTTTGAGGATGCGGGTGGCTTCGCGGACATATTCACGTTCGAGTTCGACCCGGCGGGGATTACCAGTCAGTAATTCGCGGACTTTTGCTAGGTCATCGGCACCCCCTTTAGCTTTTTCGTAGCCGATCACTTCGGCGACACCACCCGCCATTAGGGTTACGCCATAGGCACGTAAGCTGACCTGTTCCGGCTGGTCAAATTCTACGACGCTACTGGCTGGGTAGCCACTCTGGTAGCAGACCCAAGCGCCGACGGCGTAGGCTATCGGTTTGAGACCGAGCACATAGCCCACCAGCAGATGACCACTCTCGTGATAGGCCAGCCGTTGGCGATACTGCGTATCTAGCTTTTCTTGGGCTACATCCAGAAACAACTGCCCGTAACGGCCTTGATTGAGCGCGCTATCCAAAAAAGTCAGGGTAAAGCCCACCACACACAGAGCAAAAGGCCACCAAGGCGATAATCCTAGAGGCACTAGAATCACCAAAAAGGTAAAAAAGCCGATCACAATGGCTGCAACTGAAGCGTAATCGGTCATATCAAGGCTTGACCGGAAGCAAAGATTTGAAAGGCTGCGTCAACCAATTGAAGCCAACTTTAGCCTGTTGGCTAATACCGGGCATGCGTGCCGAATAGACCAGTCTACGTAAATTTGCCGCTACTGAGCCTTCAACGGTGACCCCGAGTAGTTCGGCTGCTGCTGAGTCAATACCTAGACTGATCAGTTGCCCGAGGGAGGTATAGCGGAAATCTAACAGAGGCAGGCCTACGCCCTGTGCCCAGAGATTCCAAGCACAGTAATCGGCTTGCTGAAAGGCAACTTGGGCTGTGACGGGCAAGTTTTGTTGGCTTGTCGCATTGTCGCCTAGGGCAAAAATATTAGGAAAATCAGCAAGTTGTAGCGTTTGTTGGGTGAGCAAACGCCCAATGCGGTCTTTTTTGAGGTCTAGTGTGTCAAGCAATGTGGCTGGTCGGGTGCCAATCGTCCATAAAACCAAATCTGTGGTCAAGGGACGGGTCGGCTGCGTCGCTGAATGCCAAAAGAGTTGTCCAGCCTCGATGCGTTCGACTGAGGCTCCGAGTTGTAAGGTAATCTCGCGTTTGTGGACTTCGCGCAGACCAATGCTCCGTAGTTCTGGGGTAATTTCATGTAAAATCTCAGGCTCACGTTCGATTAGCGTAATCAAAGCCCGTTTACCCAAGCGGTCGGCTAATTTACAGCCCAACTCAACCCCACTCGCGCCTCCGCCGACGATGGCAATACGAATATCTTGACGCTCTTCTTGTTCCCATTGTTCAAGTTTGCGGATCAGTTCTTGGGCATGGGCGAGCGTCCGAAAAGGTAGAGCAAAGGCTTGGGCACCTGGCACGATTTCGGTAGGAGTACGTCCACCCACACCAATCACTAGTTGTTCGTAGGGAATCATCATGCCGTCACTGAGCACAACCTGCTGCTCGGTGAGATCGAGACCACTCACTTCACCTTGGATAAACGTGATGCCAGTGCCCCGCAAAATCTCATCAAAGCGCGGTGCAACTTCCCACAGTTCCATTTCACGGCTGACTAGTTCATATAACAGTGGCGTAAACACAAAACGCTCTTGACGGTCAATCAGCGTCACCTCGGGCGACCAAGTCCGCGCTTCGGGGAGCAATGTCCCAAATTTGGTCAGTTGCAAGGCCGTATATAAGCCTGCAAATCCGCCACCGGCAATAACAATGCGTTTCATCTCATTCCCTATGCTACTTCCACGATACTGCGATCCTTGAAGATTCATGACGCCCCCCTTGAGATAGACCCACTTGATCAATAAAAGATGCAAAACTGTCGAGACCCGTGTGCCTACTTAGAAGGTTCCGTGTTCAAATACTCCAACATTCTGTCAGAATCAGTTAGGAATTGCCGGAGAACTTCATGGCTCTAGGATATTTAGCCCTTGTTTTACATGCTCATTTGCCCTATGTGCGTCATCCTGAAACAGACTATGTGTTGGAGGAAGAATGGCTTTTTGAGGCCATTATCGAAACATATATCCCGCTAATTCGTATGTTTGAGGGCTTAGAGGCCGACGGTATTGATTTTAAAATGACGATGTCGATGACACCGCCGTTAGTGGCTATGCTCCAAGATGAATACTTACAAGATAAATTTGATCAACATCTGGCTTTGACCCGTGAGCTGGTCACCAAAGAACTAGAACGAAACCAAGGGCACATGCAGTATCTTGCCCAACATTATGACAATTATTTCGGGGAAGCCTACGAAACTTGGCACGCTTATGAGCGGGACTTGGTTCGTGCTTTTAAGTATTATCAAGACCGGGGCAATCTGGATATCTTGACCTGCGGGGCGACCCATGGCTATTTGCCCTTGATGCAGATGTATCCCCAAGCAGTTTGGGCACAGCTCAAAGTCGCCGTCGAAGCCTATGGCAAAGCCTTTGACCGGACGCCTAAAGGTATTTGGCTGGCTGAATGTGCCTACTTTCCTGGCCTAGAGCGGATGCTTGCTGATGTGGGCTTGCGGTATTTCTTGACCGATGCTCATGGCGTCTTGTATGCTAAGCCCCGTCCGCGTTTTGGCCCTTATGCACCGATTTTTTCTCACTCGGGTGTCGCGGTTTTTGGGCGTGATTATGAGTCTTCTCAACAGGTTTGGAGTTCCGAAGTCGGCTACCCAGGCGATCCGGTCTATCGGGAGTTTTATAAAGACTTGGGCTACGAAGCGGAGTATGAATATATCAAGCCCTATATTATTCCCAATGGTATGCGCAAAAATACGGGTATCAAATATAATCGCATCACCTCACGCACAGGCAGTATGGATCAAAAAGAACTCTATGATCCTTACTGGGCCAAAGAAAAAGCCGCTGAACATGCCGCTAATTTTATGCATAATCGGATGCGCCAAATCGGCTATCTCTACAATCTGATGGGACGCGAACCGATGGTGGTCTCGCCCTATGATGCTGAGTTGTTTGGACACTGGTGGTATGAAGGCCCTTGGTTTTTGAATTACCTGATTCGCAAGAGCCATTTTGATCAAAATACCTACCAAATGACCCATCTTGCCGATTATCTCAATGGGCATCCCACCCAGCAGGTGTGTAGTCCGGCTCAGTCGAGTTGGGGGGCAAAAGGATTTCACGAATATTGGCTCAATGATACCAATGCTTGGATTTATCCCCATTTACACAAGGCTACCGAACGCATGATTGAGCTATCACGCCGCGAGCCTGCGGATGAATGGCAATGGCGCGCCCTCAATCAATGCGCGCGCGAACTGCTGCTTGCGCAATCCTCAGACTGGGCTTTTATTATGCGTACAGCGACGATGGTGCCCTACGCGATTCGGCGCACCCGTTCGCATTTGTTGCGGTTTAATCGTCTCTACGACGCGCTCAACCAAAATACCCTCGATCATGATTGGCTCGAAAAAGTTGAAGTCCTCGATAATATCTTCCCCCAGATTAACTATCGGGTTTATCGGCCTTTGGGTTAGCCTTTGGGTTAATAGTGCGGCGGCTGATTGACCGCCTTAGGCTATTGAGCGGACAGGCGGTTGTATCTTATCCTGGTTAAGTTAAGTTACTTGGCAGTAACAAATATTAAAGATACTAATCAATAAGATAACAACAATAATAATCCCTTTTGTTTGAACGATGATAGTCTATGTATTAAGCAAGGTAGCGCAATAAGCCACCCGTTCACTGGCTCAAAACTGGTACGGTACAACAAATTCACTGCAACTCATGAGTGAAGATGTCATGTCGTTGCTTTTGACAGGACGTTAAGTTTTGTGTGGAAGATTGTGCTACCAACTTCACGAATATTTATGTCAGTTTGCGACATGGCGTGGAGTGAGTTGAATCCCTGTTAAGCGCGAGGAAAATGACGTGACATACGCAGCCCAATCCAAAACCAAAGGTTACCAAGCCGGGGTGAAAGAGTACAAACTCACCTATTACACCCCCGATTACACGCCCAAGGATACCGATATCCTAGCCGCCTTCCGCGTCACGCCCCAGCCTGGTGTGCCACCCGAAGAAGCCGGAGCCGCCGTGGCTGCCGAATCTTCGACCGGAACCTGGACTACGGTTTGGACAGATTTGCTGACCGACTTGGATCGCTATAAAGGTCGTTGCTACGACATCGAACAAGTTGCCAACGAAGATAACCAATACATTTGCTACATTGCCTATCCTTTGGACTTGTTTGAAGAAGGTTCTGTCACCAACATGCTGACCTCGATTGTCGGCAACGTATTTGGTTTCAAAGCCCTGAAAGCCTTGCGTCTCGAAGATTTGCGCATTCCTGTGGCTTACCTCAAAACCTTCCAAGGTCCGCCCCATGGTATTCAAGTAGAACGCGACAAAATCAACAAATACGGTCGTCCTTTGCTTGGTTGTACAATCAAACCCAAACTGGGTCTATCGGCCAAAAACTACGGACGCGCCGTTTATGAATGCTTGCGTGGTGGTTTGGACTTCACCAAAGATGACGAAAATATCAACTCCCAGCCCTTCCAACGCTGGCGTGACCGGTTTACCTTTGTCGCTGATGCCATCCATAAAGCTCAAGCCGAAACCGGCGAAATCAAAGGCCACTACCTCAACGTGACGGCTCACACCTGCGAAGAGATGCTCAAACGCGCCGAGTATGCCAAAGAACTGGGCATGCCGATCATCATGCATGACTTCTTGACCGCTGGGTTTACCGCCAACACCACCCTGTCTCATTGGTGCCGTGATAACGGGGTTTTGCTGCACATCCACCGCGCGATGCACGCCGTTATTGACCGTCAAAAAAATCACGGGATGCACTTCCGGGTTTTGGCCAAATGCTTACGCATGTCTGGTGGTGACCACATCCACACCGGAACCGTCGTCGGTAAACTCGAAGGCGAACGCGGCATCACCATGGGCTTTGTGGACTTGCTCCGCGAAAACTATGTCGAGAAAGACCCCTCACGCGGCATCTACTTCACGCAAGATTGGGCTTCAATGCCTGGGGTGATGGCAGTTGCCTCTGGTGGTATCCACGTCTGGCACATGCCCGCCTTGGTCGAAATCTTCGGCGATGACTCCGTATTGCAGTTTGGTGGTGGCACCTTGGGTCACCCTTGGGGTAATGCACCCGGTGCTACTGCCAACCGGGTTGCCCTCGAAGCCTGTGTCCAAGCCCGTAACGAAGGCCGTTCTTTGGCCCGTGAAGGTAACGACATTATCCGTGAAGCCTGCAAGTGGTCTCCCGAATTGGCTGTTGCTTGCGAACTCTGGAAAGAGATCAAGTTTGAATTTGAGGCCATGGATACGGTCTAAATAGGTCTGACATGGGGGCAGCTCGCCCCCTGTACTCCAACCGGACAGGCGATGGACTTCCAGCAAATTGCCAAGGCGACGACCAAAACCCTGATCAGCTACTTGACCTATCAAGCCGTGCGGGTGATTTTGGCCCAACTCAGCGAAACTGACCCCCCAGCCGCCTTTTGGCTTAATAGCTTCTCGACGGCGGGCAATCTCCAAGATGGGGAGAAGTACATTCAAGCCCTGTTGCAGGAGCGTCAGGAGTTAGCTTTTCGGGTGATGACTGTGCGTGCCCATCTAGCGGAAGAAGTTTCTGAGTTTTTACCAGAAATGACCCGTACTGGAATCGAGCAAGCCAACATGAATCACCGTCGCCAATTTCTGGAGCGGATCACCCAAACTGCTGATTTTTCTGAAGTCCCACCGGATGCACCGAATATCTAATTTACTTGAGGAACCTACCCATGCAAACGTTACCCAAACAACAGCGATATGAGACCTTCTCCTATCTGCCCCCCTTGACCGATGCGCAGATTTCCAAACAAATCCAGTACATCCTGGATAACGGTTATATCCCTGCCATCGAGTTTAATGAAGACTCCGAGCCGACCCAGTCTTACTGGACACTCTGGAAATTGCCGTTGTTTAATGCCCGTAGCACCCAAGAAGTATTGAGCGAGGTTTCGGCTTGCCGTTCTTCTTATAGCAACTGCTATGTGCGGGTTGTTGGTTTTGACAACATCAAACAGTGCCAAATCGCCAGCTTCATTGTCCACAAACCCCGTGGCATGTAGTCTACGGCGCTAGTCCCATCAAAAAGCCACAGTCCCTACAGCTGTGGCTTTTTTGTAATAACCCAAGAACCTAACGAGGCTGGTTATAGTAACTTTGCGGTTGTACCTGTAGAGTTTGATCCAAGTGCAAATTGAGGGGTTGATTGCGATCAACGACGACAACTTGTTTTGCGCCCACATTACCGACAATGGCGCCCGCAGCAGCACCCCCAGCAATGGTCAAAGGATCAAGTCGTCCACCATTGAGAATAGCACTCACCGCAGCACCCCCAGCGGCGCCAATTCCGGCATCGCCTGCCATTGCACCAAGGCTGCTAGACCGAGGATCCTTTTGGTCATGGATTAAATCTGAACTCGCTACAATCGTGTAGGTTTTACCATCAGGGGTAATGACTTTGTTAGCGATAAAGCGCGCACCGCCCGGAGCTGGCTGAAATACGCCAATAATTTGACTGTTAGCAGGCACGACTACCTGACCACGACTGTTGGCAATAGTTGCGTTAACCCGTAGAGTCTCTTGTTGTTCTTTCTGAGGGTCTACATAAATGGTGTCTTGGGTCGGCGAGGTAGCAATAGGCGTTCCTGGAGCTAAGGTCAGGGTAGAGACTTGCAAGCTGATCGGTGGTTTAGTGGCAGGCTTCTTTTTTTTATATTTACTAGTGGTGCCTGCCAAAACAGGAGCACTCACACACAGGCTGGTCAATAACAGTGCGCTTACCGCACGGATAGTCTTGTTCATCGGGTATCTCCAGACAGGACAGTAGCCGATAGAGGCTATATCTTCTATTATTTCACTTCCGGCTAAGAAGTCTTCTAGTTCTTAGCGTATCTTTAGGTACATCTTAAGGTAGAGACCCTTGCGGTGCAGCGTCTGATTGGGTCAAAGTTGAACGCAGCTGATAGTTA
Source organism: Gloeobacterales cyanobacterium (assembly GCA_038226175.1). Taxonomy (GTDB): domain Bacteria; phylum Cyanobacteriota; class Cyanobacteriia; order Gloeobacterales; family Anthocerotibacteraceae; genus JBBRQP01. The sequence goes on along the minus strand of JBBRQP010000004.1, from coordinate 53,022 downwards.
ATACGTCTTATGTTTTCTGCAAAATCATGATTGATCGTGTTGTTATGAGCTATTTTTTTGGGCTTGGTGCTCTCATGTCAACCCAGAGACTAGCCGCTTTTAAAAGACATGACACAATAGAAAAGCCCTGGGATAACCGTGATGCTTACCTACGAAGATGAATTTGATGTGGTTGTAGTCGGCGCTGGACACAGTGGTGTCGAAGCAGCAATGGCGGCAGCCCGCTTAGGCCGTCGTACGCTATTGATGACCATGAATCTCGATACGATTGGCTGGCAACCTTGTAATCCAGCGGTAGGTGGTCCGGCAAAGTCACAACTTGTTCATGAAGTCGATGCCCTAGGGGGTGAGATTGGTAAGCTGACCGACCGCTGTTATTTACAAAAAAAAGTCCTGAATCAGTCTCGCGGGCCAGCTGTCTGGGCCTTGAGAGCGCAAACAGATAAACGTGAATATGCCCGAGCCGCCAAGCACTTGGTCGAAAATACCCCCAATCTAGCGGTACGCCAAGGCATGATTACCGATTTACATTTAGATACTAATGACCAAATTTGTGGGGTGAGCACCTATTTTGGGGTGACCATTGCCTGTCGAGCGGTGATTCTGACCACTGGAACCTTTATGGATGGCAAAATCTGGATTGGTCGTACTTCGATGGCAGCCGGGCGAGCGGGAGAATTTCCCTCAGTAGGGCTATCTGCGCGCTTGCGCGAGCTGGGCTTTGAAACTGGTCGCCTCAAAACTGGAACGCCGGCTCGTGTCGATAAACGTTCGGTTGATTTTAGCCAGATGGAACCCCAACCGCCGGATACCGAAGAACGTTGGTTTTCTTTTGATCCCGAGGCTTGGGTGACCTTACCCCAAGAAAATTGTTATCTAACCCGGACGACAGCTGCTACTCACCAATTGATTCGCGATCACATTCATTTGTCTCCGATGTATAGCGGTGATATTGATGGTAAGGGGCCACGTTATTGCCCAAGTATTGAAGATAAAATCACCCGTTTTGCCGATAAAGCTAGTCACCAAATTTTTATCGAACCGGAAGGCCGGGATAGTCCTGAGTTATATATTCAAGGCTTCTCGACTAGTTTGCCGGAGTCGGTGCAACGCCAGATGTTGCGAACCCTACCAGGGTTAGAAAATTGTGTGATGTTGCGTCCAGCCTATGCGGTGGAGTACGACTATATTCCAGCTACCCAATGCTATCCGACACTGATGACCAAGCGGATTGCCGGGTTGTTTTGTGCAGGCCAAGTTAATGGCACGACTGGTTACGAAGAAGCAGCAGCGCAAGGAATTGTGGCGGGAATCAATAGTGCGCGCTACTGTGCAGGACAATCCTTACTAACATTTAAACGCGAAGACAGTTATCTCGGGACACTAATTGATGACTTGGTGAGCAAAGAAATTCGTGAACCCTACCGGATGCTGACCTCACGTTCAGAATACCGCTTGATTTTGCGCTCCGATAATGCCGATTTGCGTTTGACGCCTTTGGGACGGGCAATAGGTCTGATTGATAACCGACGCTGGCAGCTTTTTCAAGAGAAATATCAGGCTATTGCAATGCAAACGCAGCGGCTGGAGACAACCCGCATCCTAGCTCATTCGCCAGCTGGTCAGAGATTTCAACAGCATACCAGCGAACTAATTCATCAATCGGCAACACTTGCGGATCTGGTGCGTCGTCCTGGGGTGCATTATATGACGTTGCAGGAGCTAGGACTGGTAGAATCCGTTAGTCGCGAGGTCTACGAAGGCACGGAAATTGCACTCAAGTATGCAGGCTACATCGCACGTCAAACTTTCCAGATTGCCCGTCTCAGCAAGCAGTCTGACCAAGCCTTAGCGGCTGATTTAGATTATATGAAGTTAGAGTTTCTCTCTAAAGAAGCTCGTGAAAAACTCTCGCACGTGCGCCCCCTGACCATCGGACAAGCTAGTCGCATCGGAGGCGTTTCCCCTGCTGATGTGAATGGTCTACTTATTTATTTACAAACGCGGAAATTGACTGCAAAAGTGGAAACCTAGGCGCATTTCACTGTGATATTGACGGATCACTAATTTTTTCATGCTCTAGAAATATCATAGTGATTTTTTATAAGCTACGTCTGTAATGCTGGTTTACATAGGCGTTAGGCTAGTAATTCCGCTCGTGCTTCCGCTTGTTGCGCACGCACTTGAGCCTATTTAGCCCGCTTGTTTAGCTCCTCGAAAGTCGAAAAATGCTCTCCATCTGGGCGATAGAGCACCATCTCCCCGTTGGTATCTAACGTAAAGCACACGCCTAGTCGAGGACTGATGCATAACCTTAAGCTCTTGCAAGAAGCCCTCTTGGCGCAAATAGCCACTTAGTTCACCGCGATCAGGGTCATAGATGTAGTATTCCTCTACGCCATACCGTTCATAAAAGTGAAACTTGCGGGTCATCTCCAAGGAGGTATTATCAGGCGACAAAATCTCAACTACTACCTGAGGTGCAATATTGGCCTCAAGCCATTGTTTGTAACTCCCCCGGTCATCTTTTGGTCTGCCGAAAGCAACCAAGATATCAGGAGCTTGTCACGCCTTTACCTACCCCTCGACGGGATACTACAATAAATCTCCGGCTACAAATATATTGGGGTCAGCTTGAAACATCGCAGCACTATTGGCCTGGATACCCGTGATCTACCCAAACCGCTTAGTATTGTCTGACATCGGTTTGCCGTCAGAGTCCGGGTAGAGCATAGGTTCAACAAGTAAGACCATGGTGCTTCCTTGCGCAAGGCTACTGTACCCCTTTTAATGAGCATGGTTTAGACGTTGCAGCTAAGCAGTTTATCTTGCGCAGTCTCTCAATAAGAGCTAGGATAAGAGGTCTGTCCCGTTCGGGTCAGTAGGTTTTTTACGAGAGGATGCCCGTGAGTAACAGCACCAGTAGTGTACGTAAGAGCGCAGGAGCACAGTTAGTTTCGACCTACATGTTACCGGACTTGATCGAGATTCAACGGGCGAGCTTCCGTTGGTTTATGGAAGAAGGTTTAATCGAAGAAATCATGAGTTTTTCGCCGATTGAGGACTATACAGGCAAACTCGAGCTACATTTTTTACCGGAATATCGCATTGTCGAACCGAAGTACAGCGTCGAAGAAGCCAAACGCCGTGATGCCACCTATGCTGTACAGCTACGGATTCCTGCCAAACTGATTAATAAAGAAAAAGGCGAAAGCAAAGAACAGGAAGTTTTCTTGGGTGAATTGCCCCTGATGACCGACCGGGGAACCTTTATTATCAACGGCGCAGAACGGGTTATCGTCAACCAAATCGTACGCTCACCGGGCGTATACTTCAAAAAAGAAAACGATGCCGCCGGACGGCCCAGTTTCAATGCTTCTTTAATCCCTAATCGGGGTGCCTGGCTCAAGTTTGAAACCGATGTCAACGACTTAGTTTGGGTACGTATTGACAAAACCCGTAAGCTCTCGGCACTAGTACTACTAAAAGCCTTGGGCTTATCAGATAACGAGATTTTGGATCAACTGCGTAACCCCGATTACTTCCGCAAAACCATTGAAAAAGAAGGTAGCTTCACCGAAGATGATGCCTTGCTGGAGCTATATCGCAAATTGCGTCCGGGTGAACCTCCGACCGTAGCGGGAGCCCAACAGCTCTTGCACTCACGCTTCTTTGACCCCAAGCGTTATGACCTCGGGCGGGTCGGACGTTACAAAATCAACCGTAAACTGCGCTTGAATGTCCCTGAGGCAACCCGTACCCTGACCAACCAAGACATTCTTGGCTGTATTGATTACCTAATCAACCTGGAATTTGATCTCGGTAGCATTGATGACATTGACCACTTGGGTAACCGTCGCGTGCGTTCGGTTGGTGAATTGCTCCAAAACCAAGTGCGTGTTGGACTCAATCGCCTTGAGCGGATCATCAAAGAACGGATGACCGTCACCGATGCCGAAGCCTTGACCCCGACTTCCTTGGTCAACCCAAAACCGCTAGTTGCTGCGATCAAAGAATTCTTTGGTTCGAGCCAACTCTCGCAATTTATGGATCAAACCAATCCCTTGGCTGAGTTGACCCACAAACGTCGCCTCTCAGCATTAGGCCCCGGTGGTCTGACCCGTGAACGCGCTGGTTTTGCGGTACGGGATATTCACCCGAGCCACTACGGACGGATTTGCCCGATTGAGACCCCTGAAGGCCCTAATGCTGGCTTAATTGGTTCGTTGGCAACCCACGGACGGATCAATCCTTATGGTTTTATCGAAACCCCAGTTCGGGTTGTGGATCAAAAAACAGGCGTAGTTACCCAAGAGATTCGCCACTTGACCGCTGACGAGGAAGATGAGTACCGCGTAGCACCGGGTGACGTGCCCCTACATGAAGATGGCAGTTTTGCCGTTAACCCGGTGCCTGTGCGCTATCGTCAAGAATTTGCGGCAGTTTTGCCCAAAGAAGTTGACTTTGTCCACGTCTCGCCGATTCAGATTGTCTCGATTGCAACGTCGCTGATTCCTTTCTTGGAGCATGATGATGCCAACCGCGCCTTGATGGGGGCGAACATGCAACGCCAAGCAGTACCCCTGCTCAAACCTGAACGTCCTCTAGTAGGAACAGGTTTGGAAGGTCAATGCGCCCGTGACTCGGGGATGGTGGTTATTGCTCAGCGTGATGGTGAAGTCACCTATGTCTCGGCTACCGAAATCCGTCTGCGCCACGAAGATGCAACCGTCGTTAGCTATCCCCTCTCTAAGTATCAACGGTCTAACCAAGACACTTGCCTTAACCAAAAACCGATTGTCTATGAAGGCGATCAAGTATTCACCGGACAGGTGATTGCTGATGGTTCGGCGACCGAGGGCGGTGAATTGGCTCTAGGACAAAATGTCTTAGTCGCCTACATGCCCTGGGAAGGCTACAACTACGAGGATGCGATTTTAATTAACGAACGCTTGGTGCGTGAGGATGTCTATACCTCCGTCCACATCGAAAAGTTCGAGATTGAAGCGCGTCAAACCAAACTCGGCCCCGAAGAAATTACCCGTGAGATCCCCAACGTCGGCGAAGATGCTCTGCGTAATTTGGATGAGCGCGGTATTGTTCGACCCGGAGCTTGGGTTGAAGCTGGCGATATCCTCGTCGGTAAAGTCACACCCAAAGGTGAATCGGATCAGCCCCCCGAAGAAAAACTACTGCGCGCAATTTTCGGCGAAAAAGCCCGAGATGTACGGGATAACTCCCTGCGCGTCCCCAACGGCGAAAAAGGCCGGGTGGTTGATGTCCGGGTCTTCACCCGTGAGAGCGGCGATGAATTACCGCCCGGTGCCAACATGGTCGTGCGTGTCTATGTCGCCCAAAAACGCAAAATCCAGGTTGGCGACAAGATGGCTGGTCGTCACGGTAACAAAGGCATCATCTCGCGGATCTTACCAGCGGAAGACATGCCCTACATGCCCAACGGTCGGCCCATTGATATTGTCCTCAATCCACTAGGTGTGCCGTCACGGATGAATGTGGGACAGGTTTTTGAGACATTGCTGGGCTGGGCGGGTGAATTGCTTGAAACCCGTTTCAAACTGACGCCCTTTGATGAAATGTTTGGCGAAGAAGCCTCTCGCATCTTGGTGGACGAAAAACTACGTCAAGCCCGTTCGGAAACCAACGGTCTTGGTCGGGAATATCGGGACTTTGACTGGGCTTACACAGCTCCAGGCGAAATGCCAGTTTCTCCTGATTTGCGTCTAGAAAGAGTCGGGCCACAGGTGGGTAAAATCACTTTGTTTGATGGACGCACGGGCGAGCCTTTTGACCGTCCGGTAACTGTGGGCATCTCCTACATGCTCAAACTGGTTCACTTGGTGGATGACAAAATCCACGCCCGTTCGACTGGTCCTTACTCCTTGGTAACGCAGCAACCGCTAGGTGGTAAGGCGCAGCAGGGTGGTCAGCGATTTGGGGAGATGGAAGTCTGGGCGCTCGAAGCCTTTGGTGCCGCTTACATCTTGCAAGAACTGCTGACGGTCAAATCCGATGATATGGTCGGACGTAATGATGCGCTCAATGCCATCGTCAAAGGTAAAGCAATTCCCCGTCCTGGTATTCCCGAATCCTTCAAAGTCCTGGTGCGCGAATTGCAATCCTTGGGCTTAGATGTTTCGATTCACAAAATCGAGACGCAGGAAGATGGTTCTTCCCGTGATGTGGAAGTTGACTTGATGGTGGAGACAGGTGGCAAACGTACGCCTTCGCGTCCTACCTATGAGCAGTTTAGTCCCCGCGAAATTGATATGGCAGCGGACGACTAAGTCGTTGAGATGTTTATATAAAAGCCCGTTTTTCTAAGTGGAGAACGGGCTTTTATGCGTCAAGTTAGCCTCCTCACAGTACCGTTTAAGTAGAGTTCCCAGATAATGCGTGATGCAGAGGATGATTTGGTTGCGGAGCAAAGTCTGTAAATAAGGGGTAATTTACGTTACTATTGCGCTTCGTAAGTACGTGATGCGTTAGGGCAACTATAGTTTTGACGCCGCCATGCTCGCCCAGCACACTATACATTAATCCTACGTTAGCGTTAGATCGGCCAAAAGCAGGAAACGAACGCTATGTCCAAGAGCATGTTGAACATCCTCATGAGGGAGCTGCCCTATCGCGTACCCAACATCCCTTTGCGGTGGTGTTAGGGTGTGCTGATTCGCGCGTGATTTCTGAATTGATTTTTAATCAAGATGTAGGCGATCTATTTGTCATTAGAGTGGCAGGAAATATTGCCGATGATGCTGTACTAGCTAGCACTGAATATGCAATTGAGCACTTAGAAACTCGGCTAATTGTAGTGTCGGGCTATGAAAACTGTGGCGCAGTCTCAGCGACCGCCAATTATGAAAACTCAGAAGGTAGGATCAACTCATTAATGCACTATATCAAACCTGCTGTAGCATCTGTCCTCACCCATGCCGGAGATCGCTTGACCAATACCATTAAAATCCATGTCAAAAAGACCGTCGATCGCATTGAGTAAACAGAACCAATTCTCACCCATGAGTATAAGCAGGGTGTATTAACTGTCCTTCCGGCTTACTATCACTTAGCGACTGGTGAAGTAAATTTTCTTTAAAGATTTTGTTCCCAGTTGCTAAATGATTACCCCAAGCCTCTTTGTTTAAAACATAGATAGGCGAACTTACTGTCCACCACCAACCAAGAGATTTTTAATCCGTAGACTAGGACCGCCACATCCCACGGCGAGGCCACTTTGTCCGCCTTTACCGCAGCCACCAGACTCATCCCAAAAGAAATCTGGACCAATCCATTCGATATCTTCCAGAGTTTGGAAAACATTACCCGATAGATTGACATCACGGACTTGTTGAGTGATTGCGCCTTTATGAATATGCCAAGCCTGCGCCGCTGCAAAGGTAAACATTTCGCCATTAGTCATACCTCCTAGCCAATTGACCGCTAGCAGTCCATGCTCAATGTCGGCTAAAGCCCCAGAGTTTTGATAATGGTCACAAATCGCCTCTGCAGTAAAGGGCAAAGGGGTATTTTCAGGTACCGCCGTCAACCCAGCACCCTGGGGGGCAATCCAGGTATTGGTCATCCGTACAATCGGCGCATAGTGATAATCTAAGCACCGGGCATTCCCGGTTGGGTTTTCTTCAAGTTTGCCTGCAGTTTCCCGCGAATGCAGCCGTCCGACCAATTTTCCCGACTCAATCAGCGGCGTAACTGTAGCGGGTGAACCTTCATCATCAAAGGCATAGCTACCGCGATGTCCGGCTGGAGCTGCGCCGTCTAGGATATGTAAGTGCTCTGACCCAAAGCGTCGTCCTAAGCTCATAGTCTCGAGTAAATCAGGATTTTCGTAGACCATATCAGCCTCCGAGAGATGCCCAAAAGCCTCATGCACAAACAGACCACTCAAAATTGGGTCAATGACTACGGTATAGGTTCCACCTTGCACCATCGGCAGCCTGAGACTAGTGACGGCGCGTTGGGAAGCCGCTAGAATCTGAGGTTCAAAATTTAACAAATCCTCAAACCCCCGCCGCGAACCCAAGGTCTCGCGTCCCGTTTGTACCTTGCCATCGGCCCGTGCTACAGCCGTAAAACGCATCTCGAGATCCACCCATTCCTGCTCGAGGCAGCTCCCCTCAGAAGTCACTAGGACGACCCGTTGCCAACTATCGCCATATCGCACAGAGCTACTTGTAATCTGGGGATTGCTGGTGAGTAAGAGTTCGTTGTAGTGCTGACACAGCGCGAGTTTTTGCTCGAGAGGCACCTCACGGGGGTCGGTCAGGGGCAACTGTAAGCCATAACGGGCAATCTGGGGTGCAAGCGGGGCGAGGGTGGTTACTTCTTCTCCGACCAAGCGCGCAAAGCTAATCGCATCTTCAATTGCACGAATTAATTGGTCAGGACGATTGAAAGCGACAAAGCCCCAACCTCCACGCCAACACGCGCGCACATGGCCTCCGCGCGCTAGATTCTCAGCGCAGGTTTCTCGAATATCTTTGCGCAGCCCGATATCCGTGCCTTGGGCTTCTTCCCAACGAATCAACAAAAAATCTACCTGAGCGCGGTAACGGCTGACAAGGTCTTGGAGATGGGCAGTTTGCATCAGGAATTTCGAGAGGGCGTGTAAGGCTATCGTAAGCCGCCTACACGCTGCCTGCAAGCTGGTTTAAACTAGAACGATGTCTCTCGCTCTACGCACCCTACCTCAGATTAACGAACGTATCCATGAAGGTACCGTGAGCGTATGCACCGTCAGTGAATTTAAGGCGCAGGTGCAGCAAGAAGGACTCACAGCGGCAGCAAAAGCCGTCGATGTTGTGACGGTGGGTAGTTTTGAGATGACTGAGGCAGCAGGTGCTTTTATCAATCTTGGGCAACCTGATCCGCCTTTGCGAATGCAACAAGTTTGGCTCAATGATGTCGAAGCCTACTGCGGATTTGGGGCGGTGGATCTATATTTGGGTGCAGCCAAAAACTCTAGTCTACGGGAATGGCACTACGGCGGTGGTCATGTTATTGAGCAATTAGTCAAAGGTGACATCGTCAATTTACGGGCTATTGGCCTACCCAATGACTGTCATCCCTTACGTGAATTTGATACGACGATCACCAAAGATACGATCAACCAGTTTTATCTGTTTAATCCCCGCGCCCTCTACCAAAATTTTATCGTCGGTGTCAATGGTGGTGATAAAACGCTGTATACATTTTTGGGCACATTACAACCACGCTTGGGCAATGCGATTTATGCAAGTGGCGGTGCGCTTTCACCGTTATTAAATGACCCTTATTTAGAATTAGTAGGGATTGGTACGCGGTTGTGGGTAGCAGGTACGACTGGATATCTAGCTTGGGAAGGTACCCAGCATTTTCCTTTACAAAAACGCTTACCTAATGGCACGCCAGTGGGGCCTGCCGCTACGATGGCGATTATTGCTGATGCCAAGGCGATGCAGCCACAGTGGGTACGCGGCTGCCGTTTACAAAATTACGGGACGGGGCTGATGTTAGGCATTGGCGTGGCCTTACCGGTGCTCAATGAAGCCGTAGCTGCCCACCTAGCCGTTCGGGATCACGATATTGTAGCCCCGGTGGTGGATTTTGCGATCCCCCGCCGCGTGCGTCCGGTATTTGACTTGGTTAATTATGCTCAGCTCAAGTCCGGAAAAATTCGCATCAATGGACAGACCGTGCGCACAGCCCCACTTTCTAGTCTCTTTTTTGCCGAAAAAGTAGCCCTAGAATTAAAAATGCTGATTGCCCAACGACAATTTTTACTCACCGAAGCTCTCGCACCTTTACCCAAAGCACAATTTTTCTTATCGCAAGAAGGACGAACGGGACAAGGAAAAGCTCCTTGGGAACTATAGTGTAGATACGCTATTTGGTGGGTCATGTATCAGCCCTTCAGTTATTTCCCTATTTTTGGGCCAGAGATTGCTTGCCCTCATTGCCGTCAGATGATTCAGGCGTTAGCGTTGACCGACACCTATTTGTGTCAACGGCATGGTGCTTTTGAGGCCGATCCCAAGGTAGAAGAATTGGTACATTTACAATCCTCCCGCCGTTGGCGTCGCTGGCAAGAAAACTGGTATCGTCAACATATTCATGCCGATGGTCTGCGGTTTGAAATTTATGAGGCTCTTGATCGCCTACATGGTCAGGGGTTTCGGGCAACTTACATTTTGATTGCCCAACGTTATAAAGATATTTTGAGTGGTTCCTTAGAACGGCTCTCCTGGGGGAGTGATGATCAAGGCCGTAGTATCGAGCGCTTATTGCCCAAGGAACGCGCCATTTTCTGGGATCCCACGACACCCATTGCGGGTGAGCCGTTGTTACGGTATCGTCTCTACGGCTTGCCTGTCGAATTTAGTGCGCCAGAACCCTGCTGGGATGTAATTAATTTTGAGTTGCGTAAGGAACCTAGCACACCGCCGCGTTCCGAAAATTACCGCTCACCCTAGTAAACAGCCCCTCCAAATCATGATTTAGAGGGGCTGCTTGCACTGGTTCTATTCCCGTGCGACTTGGGCATCATCGGGATGAATCCCAAGACGGGTCAAGTTGATGCGGCCTTTACCATCGATTTGTTTGACCTTGACGAGGATTTCATCACCCACATTGACTTCTTCCTCGACTTTGCGCACATGACGATCCGCTAGCTGGGAAATATGCACCATGCCTTCTTTGCCAGGGAGGATTTGGACAAAGGCGCCGAGATGGGAGATGACGCGGGTGACAGTGCCAAGATAGACGCCGTTGGGCTCAACGACGCGGGTCATATCCTCGATCATTTTGAGCGCGGCAATGGCCTTACTAGACTGTAGGGCTGAGACTGTGACCGTTCCATCATCTTCGATATCCACTTTGGCGCCAGTTTCTTCGGTAATGCGTTTGATCGTTTTACCGCCAGGACCAATGACCAAACCAATCATATCCACGGGAACTTTGGTGGTCAGCAAGCGTGGGGCATAGGGCGAGACTTGGGTACGGGGCGTGTCGATCACAGCTACCATTTTTTCCAAGATAAAAAGTCGTCCGGCTTTGGCTTGATTGAGAGCCGTGGTCAAGATTTCGAGGGTGATACCTTCGATCTTGATGTCCATTTGCAGCGCTGTGATGCCGGTGCTACCGCCTGCAACTTTGAAGTCCATATCTCCCAAGAAGTCTTCAATGCCTTGAATATCGGTCAAGACCCGCACTTGATCGCCTTCTTTGATCAGCCCCATCGCAATCCCAGAAACGGGTTCGAGAATCGGTACCCCGGCATCCATCAGCGATAAGGTCGAGCCACAAACTGAAGCCATCGAGGTCGAACCATTGGAGGACAACACTTCAGAGACTACCCGCAGTACATAGGGAAAGGCTTCTTTGCTGGGCAAAACTGGGATCAAGGCGCGTTCTGCTAAAGCACCGTGACCAATTTCACGACGACCGGCACCGCGCATGGGTTTGACTTCACCGACAGAGTAGCCGGGAAAATTGTAGTGATGCAAGTAACGTTTCTCGTGATCAGGGTTGAGATCATCTAACATCTGAGCGTCTTGAGCCGTACCCAAAGTTGCAATCGAGAGCACCTGTGTCGTACCCCGGTTAAAGAGTCCCGAACCGTGAACCCGTTGCAACAAACCGACATCGCAGCTAATGGGGCGGATCTCTTCAACGGTGCGTCCGTCAATGCGTTTACCGACTTCGATGATTTGCTTGCGCATCAGTTTTTTTGTCAGACTCTTAAATAATTCGCTAATATTCGCTGGTTGTGCGACCAAGCAAACCGCTACAGGGTCTTCAGCAGGCAAAGCGGCTAAGGCTTGTTTGAGTTCGCCTTCGAGAACTGAGAGCTGGCTATCGCGTTCTGATTTGGGTAGATACTCATGTAAGATGCCTGCTACCTTTTCACTAAATCCGGTGTGGATAAAGTTAATCAAAGTTTCGTTTTTGGCAGGGAAAACCAGCTCCATCGGTTTGACAGCTAGATCCCGCACAATCTCGCGTTGAAATTCGAGCAAGTCCCGTACAGTTTCCATGCCATACTCGATACCTTCGAGGATATCTTCTTCTCCTAGGCGATTCGCGCCGGCTTCAACCATGATGATGCCCCGGTCAGTGCCAGCAACCACCAAGTCAAGCTCCCCTTCAGCAACTTCTTTGTAACTAGGATTGATGATGAATTCATCCCCCATCAAACCAACTCGAGCAGCGGCTACTGGCCCATTAAAGGGAATACCTGCAATCATAACGGCGGTGGAAGCACCTAAGATCGCCAGAGTTTCGGGGGGAACTTCTTCATCAAGGGACATCACCGTGGCAACAATTTGCACATCATTACGAAACTCATCGGGAAACAAAGGACGCAAGGGGCGGTCAATTAAGCGAGCGGCAAGGGTGGCACGTTCCGGAGCACGGCCTTCACGACGCATAAAACTGCCTGGTACCCGTCCTACGGCGTACTGTCTTTCTTCGTAATCAACGAGCAAAGGAAAAAAATCAATGCCAGGACGTGGGTTTTTGCTCATCGTAGCGGTGACTAAGACCGCTGTGCCTCCAGCTTGAACCAAAACTGCCCCACCTGCTTGTTGTGCCAGCAAACCTGTACTTATGCTGACTTCACGTCCGTGAATCATCACGGACTTACGATATTCTGCCATTTTCATTGTTCCTGTTTTTTTCTATAGTCAATCTTAGCAATTTGCCTTCCCCCTCGCGAAGAAATAGCCCGATTTGGCTGATTTGAGCCGCTCTCGCCCCTCGTAGGCAAGAGTATTTAGATCAGAGCAATAACTTAATTTAGGCTGTCAATCTGATCTTTCATCGCTGTAGCTAAGTGGTCAAGCTTGTCAGCTGTAGGAGCTTCGAGATAGACGCGAATCAGCGGCTCGGTGCCTGAAGGACGCAATAAAATCCAAGAGCCATCTTCAAGATAGAGCTTGAGGCCATCTTTACGCCCGGTTTCTATGACCGCCACACCCGCCACTTGAGTCGGAGCTGTATCCCTAAACGCATCTAGGACGGCAGTTTTATGCTCAGTGGTGAGGTGTAAGTCTAAACGGCGACTGTATACTGGCCCACCCGCTTCGGCAATGGTTTCAGTGACGATCTCACTGAGGGGTTTACCTTCAGTAGCAACTACTTCGACCATCAATAAATCCGCAAGAATGCCGTCTTTTTCGGGAATATGACCGAGCATACTCAAGCCCCCAGATTCTTCCCCGCCAATCAAAACTGTGGTTTCGCGCATCTGTTGACCGACATACTTGAAGCCGACAGCGGTTTCAATGAGTGGTACACCGTACTTTTGTGCCAGATTATCAAGCAAATGGGTGGTTGCTACTGTGCGTACAATCGCTCCACGTTGACCTTTGTTTTTGTACAAATGCCGCGCTAGGACTAGCAAAACCGTATTGGGTGTCAGGTACTGACCTTGTTCGTCAACGACTCCGAAGCGGTCGGCGTCACCATCGGTTGCCACACCCAAATCGGCACCTTGGGTTTTGATATGGGTAATCAATTCGCCTAAATATTCGGCCTTCGGTTCGGGCATACCGCCGCCAAAGAGCACATCACGGTAAGCATGTAGCGTATCTAAGCTCACGCCTAAACGGGTCAGGCATTCGTCTAGGTAGCCGCGTGAAGTCGTGTAAAGGGCATCATAAACCACCTTCAATCCAGCAGCACGAATCGTATCACCATTAATTTTGCTGAGAATATAGTCCAGATATTGGGGTTTGGGATCAAAGATTTGGATGGCATCTTTGGGGAAACTCGCCGCGAGTTCACCGCTGGCCTGCGCTAAATTAGCAACAATGCTGTCGGTGATTTCTGGCGTAGCGGGCCCTGCATAATCAGGAATATATTTGATGCCACAGTAGGGCGCAGGGTTATGACTGGCGGTAAACATTAAGGCTCCAGCCGATTTTTTTTCGCGGGCATGATAGGCAATCACTGGGGTCGGACAATCGCGATTCACCATTAGTACTGACCAACCGAGACTAGCGAGGATTTCGGCTGCTGTACGCGCAAAAGCATCGGCACTAAAACGCGTATCATAGCCAATCAAAACCGGACGATCCTTGGTATAGGCACCATCTAGATACTGAGCAATAGCTCGGGTCACCCGGCGTACGTTTTCAAAGGTAAAATCTTCGGCAATGATGCCGCGCCAACCATCCGTTCCAAAAACAATTTGTCCCGTTGTTGCTGTGGCCATGGGCTTATCCTAACTAGCCCCCCTATTCTACCTAGGAAGGGTTAGTTGTTTAGCACAAGTTTTGATTGCTAGATCGTGCGTCCCAAAGAAAGTTAGCATATGAAAAAGCCCCCCTAATCGAGTGCCTAATGACTAATTTCGGTACAGTTCTGACCGCCATGGTGACCCCCTTTACCACAGAAGGCGGTGTGGATTACGCGACCGCCGAAAAATTAGCCGATTATCTGGTTGCCAATGGTACCGATGGTCTGGTACTTGCAGGAACCACAGGCGAATCCCCGACCTTGACCTGGACTGAGGAATTTGAATTATTTCGGGTTGTGCTCGCAGCTGTGGGCGGACGGGCTAAGGTCTTGGCAGGCAGTGGTTCAAATAGCACCCGTGAAGCCATTGAGGGAACCCAAAAAGCCGCGGGTTTGGGGTTACATGGTTCTTTACAGGTGTGTCCCTATTACAACAAACCCACCCAAGAAGGGTTGTATCAGCATTTTCGGGCTATTGCGCGGGCCGTAGAGCTGCCGTGCTTACTCTATAACATTCCTGGGCGTACCGGGGTTAACCTAGAACCAGAGACGATTGCGCGTCTAGCTGAAGAAAAGGCCATTATTGGCATCAAAGAAGCCAGCGGAGCGGTCAATCAAACCATGGCAATTCGCGCTTTGGTCAGTCCCAAATTTCAAATTTATGCCGGGGATGATGCGCTGACCTTACCCATTTTGGCCTTAGGCGGCTGCGGCGTAGTCAGTGTCGCGTCTCATCTCGTCGGCCCACAAATTCAACAGATGATCGCCGCTTACCGCTCAGGTCAGGTCAGTGAAGCACAAAAAATTCACTATCAGTTTTACGAATTATTTAAATCTTTATTTCTGACCACCAATCCCGCGCCCCTAAAATGCGCTTTGGATCTGTTGGGCTGGCAAGGTATGAATTTACGTTTACCCTTAGTGGCAGTACCCGATGCGGTGTGGGAGCATGTGAGAATCCTCCTTCAAGACTTGTCTTTGTTACATGAATAATTTTTTGGATCATTGCTATGGCAGTTGGTTTGAGCCTAAGACGTGGTTTACTGCCCAAACCAACGAACTCTCAATCTGGGAAGGCGTGGCTGCAGTGGTGTTGGTCAATGCCCTCGAAGGCTTACGGCTCAATGGCCTAGGCGGAATTTTTTTTCAGACCTTAGGGGGACTATTGGGCTGGGTCATCCTCAATAGCCTACTATGGCTTCTGTTAACGGCTTTGGGTAGAACGGTTGCTTTGCTTAGGCTACTGACCTTGACCGGGTTTGCTAGTTTGCCTTGGCTATTGGTCGCACCTGTTGCTGTACTTGGTGGTGGACTCGGTAATTTTGGGTTGAGTTTGGTCTTAGTTTGGTTTATAGGTTTACAAACTTGGGCGGTCGCAGTCGCCACAGACTTAGCTTGGTGGCGAGTGTTGTTATTGCTACCTTTGACTTTTTTGGGCGCATTGCTTGCCCTAAACTGGACATTTAATGGCGTAATGACGGCTATGGGTTTTTGAGAGCTTCATGGCTGGCACTAATACCAACAAACGCAATGGCCGAACGCCAGACTAAAATTTTGTGACTAGGACTGACGACCAAACACAAGCATTCCGGGTCTTGCCAAAGGATGGTGCCCCGGAATACATCCCCAGTTATGAGTTTGACCTCAATCATGTGACTATCCGCAATCAGCCGTTGCAGTGCACGGGTGCTAGGGATAGTTGTGTCCAGAGCCATTATTTTTTGGTTTTGACTTCGGGAAAAAGTTGTTTGACCACCGGGCTTAGGCCAATTTCTTCGTAGCGGCTAAGGCAACCTTCAAGTTGAGTCAGGGCTTTGTCACGGTCTTCCCAGTTACCAATCGTCGATTCGCCTTCTTTAGCATCTTTTTTGGCAGGGGTGTAGCGACCAAAACTTTCTAAAACCGTACCTGTACGCTGATTCCAGACCTTCAGTTGAAAAGGGCCACCCTGTTTACGACGCTTGGGGTCAATGGCGTCTAAAGAAACTAAGACCATGGGGCCAACTAGAGCTTGCATCGTGATCACCGAATAGGACATCTTCACCCTTTAGCTTAACAGACTCGCTTACCCCCCTAGCCCAATAAACCATACCTTTATCCTGGGAGGCTTGACGAATCTAAACTGCGCGATTAGATTGCTGGAGGTTCTTCTAGGTTGATCCTGATGTCATTGTTCTCTTACCTGACCAAAAATTTTGCGCTTGTTTTAGCCGTAGGTGTTCTGAGCAGTGGTCTCACAGCACAAGCCCAACCCCCGCTTACCTTGGTTAATTTCAACGGTACCAATGGCAGTTTACCCGCCGCTGAGCTGACCCAAGCCACGGATGGCGATTATTATGGTGTGACCTCCGTTGGTGGCACTAATAGTCCCAATTGTTTCTCAGGCTGCGGCACTATCTTTAAAGTGAGTGCCAATGGCGCGTTTACAACCTTACATTTTTTTGATGGTAGCGATGGCTCCAATCCCAATGGCGGTCTACTCGAAAGCAGTGATGGCGCGTTTTATGGAACCACTTATGCTAACGGAACCAATAACTTAGGCACGGTCTATCGCTTAGAAACCAATGGCACCCTGACTACGCTCATCAGTTTTAATGGTGCTAATGGGGGTAACCCCTATGGCAAGCTGGTTTTTGGGGCAGATGGTAGCCTGTATGGCACGACCTCTTCGGGTGGGCCGAGTAATCCCAATTGCCCGACGGGCTGTGGCACAGTGTACAAAATCACCCCTAGTGGCCTACTCACAACTCTAGGTAATTTTGATTACATCAACGGTTGGTTACCATTAGCAGGTTTAGCCATTGGGACGGATGGCAACTTCTATGGCACGACCTACCTAGGTGGTTTTGTCGGGACAGGATGTCAAGCTGGTTGCGGTACGGTCTTCAAGGTGACACCGACTGGCAGTTTGGCGGTGGTAACCAATTTCAACAAAAATACTGGGCGCAATTCTCAATCAGGATTGACCTTAGGCAGTGATGGCAAGTTTTATGGCTTGACCGCAAGTGGTGGAACCAACAAATTTGGTACGGTCTTTAGGGTGAGCACCACGGGCAAAATCAAGGTCTTGACCAATTTCACCGGAGCAAATGGCAGTTCGGCACGCGGTACTATGGCACTAGGTAGCGATGGTAATTTTTACGGTACAACAACTCTTGGTGGCGCAAGTAGCAGCGGTACGGTATTCAAAGTCACACCAAGCGGGAGCCTGACGACCTTGGTCAACTTTTCGGGTGTCAATGGTTCCCTACCCTTTGCTAGTGTCATTCAGGGCAGTGATAGTAAATTTTATGGCACAACAGCTAATGGTGGCACCTTCATTTCATCCGCCTGTCAATTTGGCTGTGGGGTAGTGTTTCAGCTACAACCCTAAGTGAGATCAAGGCTCATGTGATAGGCTTGATCACAATCTTTTGGTCGCCAAATCCGTGAGCCTACTCCTCTCAGTCCAAAATCTAACCAAACAATTTGGCGGTCTGACGGCTGTCAATGATGTGACCTTTGACATCAACAAAGGCGAGATCCTGAGCGTAATTGGCCCCAATGGTGCGGGTAAGACGACATTGTTTAATGTTTTGACCGGAATTTATGAGCCAACAAGGGGGCAAGTACAGTTGGCCAATACCCAGCTTTGTGGCCTCAAACCCCATCAAATTGCGGCAGCTGGTTTATCACGCACCTTCCAAAATATTCGGGTCTTTGCCAATATGACGGCTCTTGAAAACGTCATGATTGGGCGGCATTTGCGCACCAAAGTCGGATTTTGGGGTTCGGTCTTGCAGACAAAAGCCGCAAAAGCTGAAGAAGCTGCCATTCGAGAACGCGCCTTAGAGGAGTTGCATTTTGTGGGTATTGGCGATAAAGCCTCGGTGCGTGCGGGGAGTCTTTCTTATGGGGATCAGCGCAGGCTAGAAATTGCTCGGGCTTTGGCGACCGACCCGCAGGTGGTCTTGCTCGATGAACCAGCGGCAGGGATGAATCCTCAAGAAAAACAAGGGCTGGTTGGGTTAATTGACCGGATTCGAGAACGCGGCTACACCGTGATTTTGATCGAACATGATATGAAGTTGGTTATGAATATTTCTGATCGCATTGTAGTGATGAATTTTGGGCAGAAGATTGCCGATGGTACGCCCCAAGCGGTGCGCCAAGACCCGCAGGTAATCAGTGCTTATTTGGGTGTGGGCTAATTTGGGTAGACATCTATCGCTCGGAAGACTTATTTTTTGGATATTTTGATTTACTCTGAGGGGAGTAGGTTGGAGTGTACCTGATGACTGAAACAACAAACTATCCGACGAGTTGGTTTGCCACAGAAGGGGGACTAGGTCACCTTACGGAATATTTTCAGCGCCTTGAGAGCTGGCAAACGGCGATAGCTGATGGTGTGATCACCCCCGATGAGATTCGTCATCAAAGTGAGCATGTCATGATCTTGCTCAAAGAAGTTGAACCCCTAGTTACGCCCGAAGAATATCAGCAATTAACCGATATTTTTTATGAAATGGCGGTACTGCAAGCGATGCAAATGACGGCAGTTACTACAACCTTACTTACCCCATCAACTTCGGAGGTCAGTCCATGAAAGTCCGCGCTTTCGAGATGCCCGATACTTCACCGCAGTATCTAGCGACTTCGATTGAGTCTTGGTTTCGTTCCGAGGGTTTTGAGGCTCAGAGCTTTGCAGGTCCCGAAGGTAGCTATATTATTCAGGGTCGTAAAGATAACTTGTTTTTGTTTTTCTTAGGTCTATCAGCAGCTTTGGTGGTCACTGTCGGTCAACAAGATGCTGAGACTCTCACCATTTCGATTGGGGCGGGTAGCTGGGCAGACAAATTTCTGGCGGGCTTTGCGGGTGTAATTTTGTTTGCCCCTTTGGCGTTTACGGCGGCCTACGGTGTCTGGCGACAGGATGGCCTCGAAGATAAACTCTGGGATTACATACAGCGGCGGCTGCCCAATGCCAAAGAAGTGGCTGTTCAGCTTCCTGACCCGGCCTTTCATCCCGTCAAGTTAGCCCCTGTTGTTACTGAAAATTAGGAGTGGTGTGATGCAAACGCGTATTTATCAAGCCGACAGTCTGACAGGTGAAGATTTAGCCGATAAGATTCGTCAGTGGTTTGCTGATCAAGGCTATGAGACCCAGACTTTTCGGACTCCTGAAGGCCGTATTTTGGTTCAAGGGTACCGAGATGATCTATGGCGGGTGGCCTTTGGTTTTGCTGTAGCCTTGACCGTAGAAGTCCATCCCTTACCGGATCGCAAGCTGGAAGTTACCCTGGGTGCTGGCGCTTGGGGCGATAAATTAATTATTGCTGGAGTAGGCTTACTCCTGTTTTTACCCTTAGTGCTGACGGCAGCTTGGGGAACCTGGCAGCAGTATCAGTTGGATCAACAAATGTGGACGGTGATTGAAGGCTTTTTACCGAACCAAACTGAAGTCGTCAGTACCGAACTTACCCCGACCGATGTACCGCGTACCTGGTTTGATCCGGCGAGTGGCGATATTTACTCGATCAAGTTTTTTGAGCGGATGGAAAGTTGGCAGCGTGCCATGGCAGACGGTCGTATTGATGGCGCCGAGATCCAAGCACAGGCTGAACGGGTGACCGAAATGCTCCGCCGCCTTGAGCCTGCCCTAAGCACCCCGGCTCATAGCAAAATCACCGAGACCCTCAGCGAGCTAGCGGTCTTACAAGGGATGCAATCTTACGCTCTGTATCAACATCTAGATGGCAATGTCCCCACAGGAACAACTGTCTACTCGATCAGTGAGGAATAGATCAAAGCCTCTGCTTCTCAGCCAAGGGAGCAGAGGCTTTTTAGTAAACAAACCAATTACTAACTGTACAATTCATGAACCAAAAATTTGTTGTCCCCCCCAATACTCAAGTCAACTTGCAAGACTATGATCCCGGTAGTACAGGAGACCATAAAGACAAAGTTGCTGCAGAAGGTTTATTACAAGCTGGTGTAGCCCAATTAGCACATTATCAAGATGTACTGTATGCCCAAAATAGTCATGCAGTATTGTTAATATTTCAGGCTATGGACGCAGCAGGTAAAGATAGTACAATCAAACATGTCATGTCGGGGATCAATCCCCAAGGTTGCCAAGTATATAGTTTTAAAGCGCCCTCGACTGAAGAATTGGATCATGAGTATCTGTGGCGTTCGATGAAAGTCTTACCAGAGCGCGGACGTATTGGTATTTTTAACCGTTCCTACTATGAAGAAACGCTGGTCGTACGGGTTCATCCTGAGCTGCTCGCCAAACAAAATCTCCCAGGTCACCCAGCGGAGCATAATATCTGGCAGCAACGATTTGAGGAGATCAATAACTTTGAAAAGTATCTGGTCAACAACGGTATTGTAATCCTAAAATTCTTTTTGCATATGTCTAAGAAAGAACAGAAAAAACGCTTTTTAGAACGTATTGATAAACCAGAAAAGAATTGGAAATTTTCTATATATGACATTCAGGAACGTGCTTTTTGGGATACCTATATGCGAGCCTACGAAGAAGTATTTCAGCATACAAGTACCAGTCTGGCTCCTTGGCATATTATTCCAGCTGATAGCAAATGGTTTACACGCCTGAGTGTAGCCCAAATCATTGTCGATCGCTTAAAACAACTGGATCTAAAATATCCAACTGTAACCGAGGCGCATCGCCAAGAGCTTCTCAAAATCAAAACTGAACTAGAGAAAGCATAAACTATTAGAAGCACTACACTTGTGACTCATGGACATCAAAATTATTCGTAGTCCCAGGCGGCATAAAAGCGTCAGTGCCAAGATGGAGGGCGATATCTTCATAGTACAAGCGCCAGCTCATCTCGGTGATCATGAATTGCAACCGATTATTGAGCGTCTATACCAACGCTATCAACAAAAACATACCAAATCAGCCTTAGATAATCAAATCCTCGAAGACCGCGCTCAAGAACTCAACCACCACTATTTTAATGGTCAGCTAACATGGCGCTCTATTAGTTGGGTTACCAACCAGCAATCACGATGGGGTAGTTGTACCCCTGCTACCGCTACAATTCGCCTCTCCCATCGCTTACACACAATGCCAACTTTTGTCCTTGATTATGTCCTCATTCACGAATTAACCCATTTATTAGAACCCAATCATAGTCAGCATTTTTGGCAATTGGTCAATCGCTATCCCAAGACTGAACGCGCTCGGGGTTATCTGATGGCAGTTGGTCTAGAGGAATTGGCATGATGGGGTTGTTGATTAAATCAAGGTGTTGCTACTCAATTAGCCAAACTAGTCATGCCATTAGGTGATGGTTCAACATGAACGTAGATTTGAATCTATTAAGACCCAAGCAATCAATAGACCGCAAGAGGGTCTTATTTTTTCTTTGTAATTTGACGGCGTTGGGCACGGGTGAGAGGTGGGCTAGAAGTAATATCAGCACCAAAAAATCGACCTAGGATTGGCACACCAGATAGGTCAAATTCACCTTCACCCTGCAGCAACGTCTGGCGAAACTGCCATAGGCGCACCGCATTACGGGTCGCCAAATAGACAATAAAACCCGGAATAATCGCTTGAGGAATCGTTAGACCAAAGGCTAAAGCCGTAGCCCCCGTCCGCAGCATGATGATAAACCAGATCGCTGATGTGACCCCCAAAAAGCCTGTCAAACCGGCTAAACCCCAAAAAATGACACGTCGCTGGGTCAAACTTACGTGTGCTGTCCTCATCAACTGCTCCTGTTTTTCTACATCATAGACCCACAGCGCTGATAGGCAATCAACGTCAGTCTAGGGAGTCAGGCGATTAAGGCGATTAAGTAAACGGTTAAAATCAGGCACACCCACACCAGTTACTTGGTCATATCCTGCCCCAGCACTAAACGTACCGTTACTCCCCTCTGTGATATCCCGCAAAGTCGGCGCACCATAGGGCGCAGTAGACCCGATCAGCGGATAAATATAGGGTGCAAATAATCCCAAAGGTGTCAGCCCTTGGGCTTTGCGATCCTGATTGAGTAGCGCAGCAAAGGCATTCCAGAGTGGTGCACTGACACTTGTTCCCCCAAACTGACTCACTTTACCCTTATAAATCACATACACTCCCGTCGCTGGGTCACCCACCAAGGAGATATCCGGTACCAAGCGCTGAGCACCAGCAGGAACCCCAAAGCCCGTCTGCCAAATTGGTCGGGTAAATGCTGAACTTGTACCACCACCACTACCTCCTAATAACGTGCATAACAGCGTGGAACTGCACCCCCAAGCGGTTTCTTTGGTTACACTGCCTGTGGCATCGAGTTTGAGTGTAGTACCGCCTACTGAGGTAACATTCGGGTCAGATGATGGATTACTGGCTTTGTCACCTGATTGTCCCAAGCAGAGATTAAACGAACCGCTATCCCCAGAGGAGGCAAATAAGCTGACCCCTTGACTGGTAATTGCCGCGAAATATTGATGATCGGTCGCAACTTGAGCGGGAGATTCGAGCTGTTCACAGGCTCCATAGCTCATCGAAACTTGGTGTAACTGGGGCTGGTTGGGCAGATCAGCCAAAATCTGCGCATAGGCATTGTCAATATCTGTAAAGGCCAAAGAACCCGAAGCGTAAATACGAATCTTGGCAGCAGAGGCAATACCGCTGGTCATTTCGGTATCTAAAGTTTCTTCGGCTGAAGTAGGCCCACTACTAGCACTGCCCCCCACTGCTACTTTTTCGATGTTACTAAGACTTTGGGGAATGCCACTATTAGCCCAAAAGGTGGTTAGGTCACTATCGAGGGGAAATACATCAATTACAATGCCAATTTTTTGACCAGCTCCGGTTAACTTTTGGGTCACTTTGTAGGCTTTGCGGATATCCAAAATCGCGTAAGGGTCTGTATAAGGCACAGTCGGACTCTGAGGTTGCAGATGATGTAGGGGGTAAGCGCGTTGGTAAGGCTGTAGACCATTGATCCCCACCACAAATGCTGCCAGATTTTTGGGTAGACTGGGCAAGCTAGCCGAGGCAAGATAGGATTTGCCGCCCACGACGACCTGAGCCATGGGGATTACAAAGGCTTTTTGTACCTGAGCTACGGTGCCTTTAATGGTCATACTCAAGCGATGCGGATAGCTTTTGACAGTAAAACCCTGAGCCTGAAGCCACCGCAGCAAAGCTTGATGATCCGTCGTGCGAGGAAGATAGGTGCGCTCAAGTTCGGGATAAGCTACCTGTTCGCCCTGGTTAATGCGTTGCTGTAACGCGTCAAAATCACGGAGTTTGAGGGCAATCTGTAAGGTGATCGGAGCTTGGGCGCGGGCTTGCCCTAAAATCTGAACTTCCTGTGTAAAGGGACGGTTGCTAGCGGTCATGACAGTTTGTTCGACAGGTGCTGCCTGAGCCGATGCCCAAGACAAACCCATCGCTAGACCACAGACCCATAACTTTGAGGTGACAGACATAAACACCACACCAAAATTTTTATTACCGTAGCATTAAATATTGATCAGCTCTACCAAAACCTGCTGTAAGTTAGCAGGAATAATTTCTTCGACTAAAGGACATAGAATAGGCTCAAGTGTCACACTTTTTATGATGTCCAAACGCACCCCTTGGGTCACCACCAAAACTTTACCTCTACGCACGCGCCTCCAAGAGCAAGCCTCTTGGCAGCAGGCCGTGGCTGATGGACAAATTACCCCTGAAGAAGTCCGCCTCCAAGCCGAAAAAGTGATCGCGCTCCTGCAAACCGTGCAGCCGCGCTTGAGTCAAGAACAAAAAGCTCAGGTAACCCGTATTTTTTATGAAATGGCGGTCTTTCAAGCTATGCAGACCCTGCAGCTGACTCAGGATAATTCTTAACATGCAGCAGCGCAGCTACCAATCCCCCGGTATTCAACCTGATCTACTTGCCATGGCGCTGTGCCAATGGTTTCAGGAGCATGATTACGAAACACGGTTCTTTTGTACTGAGGCCAAACATTTGGTGATTCAGGGCTATCGGGCGGATCTCTGGCGTTCGGTCTTAGGCAATGCGGTGGCCTTAACCGTCGAGGTCAAAATTTTGGGTAGCGATAAAATCACAGTTGAGGTCAAAGCCGGAGCCTGGGTGGATAAATGGGTCGTGGCTGGGGTAGGTGTGCTCTCACTTTTTTTGCTACCTTTGCTGTTTACAGCAGCTTGGGGTGCTTGGCAACAATCACAGTTAGATCGCCGCATTTGGGATGTGATCGAGTCCAATTTGCCGACCACGGCAGAGCGCGTCATTTTTTATCCGGCTCCCATGACAGAAGCTACTGCTCTGTCTTTACCGACGGATTGGTTTGATCCCGCAACAGGTGAAATCTACTCTACCCGCTTCTTTGAGCAGATGACCTCCTGGCAGCAAGCGATGGCGGATGGTATTATCGAGTTTTCTGAAATCGAACAACAAAACAGTTTGGTTGTGACTTTGATGCAAGACCTAGAAATAACGCTAGATGATGAAGTCCATGCTAGCCTCGGAGAAGTTTTTGGGGAACTTGCTGTGCTACAAGGTATGCAGTCTGCCGCCTTGGTCAAAATTTTGACGGAGTCGCCCCCATGAACCAACTCACGATTAGAGGCCAACTGGCCACCGTTAGCCGTGCCAAACAGCGTGATGCTCAGGCTATTGCCTATCTACTAACAGAGAGCTTTCATCCCAATCCAGGCTGGTGGGGCTGGACACATGGTTGGTTGCGCGCTGGCTTAGTCCAAGATATCGAACAACGGTTTACCCGCTCGGCTCATCCTTACACCTGTCTGATCGCCACTGTCAGTGGCACAGTGATAGCAACGGTCGAAGTGGCTCAGCGCAGTATTCCTGGTGAATGGTGGCAATCTATGCCCTCTGATCCGCTCTATATTTCCAATATGGCTGTTGCTCCCCAATGGCGCAGACAGGGTATTGCCCGCGTCCTCTTGCAAGCAGTAGAACACGTAGCACTCGAATGGCACTGTCCGCAGTTATACCTACATGTAATGGCGGATAATCTAGCTGCCAGCCAGTTGTATACCAATTTGGGCTATCATCCACCCCGTCTCGAAAAAACCTGGGCATTTTTCCCGACAGGTAGTCATCGCAAAGTTCTACTTCATAAATCACTGACATCATCTACAGGTTAAGCAGTGACTTACTCATATTGCCAAAGTTCTGTCTGTCGCAAGTGCGCGTTCCTGCTCACGATGCATCCATTCACTAATTTTCTCGCCATCAATCTCCAACATCTCCAGTACAAATGCCGCTACATCTAGCCCTCTAGGCGTACTCCGATCAATGACAGCAAAGACACCGAGGGCTCGGAACTGCTGAGCTTCCTGCTCATCACGAACAACAGCTACTTTTTTGAGATTGGGGAAGAGAGTGTCCGCATGTATAGATAGTTCGCGGTAAACGGCCAACGATGGTGCAGTTAGCACACTGATTTGCCGATTACTCAGCCCGACTGTTTCCCAGATTTTGGGATCGGCAAGGTTACCAAATACAGCACTGTAGCCATCGGCAACAGACTCGCGTAGACGCTGGTCATCTCGCTCAATAGCGACATAGCTGATCCCAAATTCAGTCAAGGCATCGGCTAAGGTACGACCAATTCTGCCCATGCCAGCGATCATTACTGGTGCCCAGAGGTCTTGTGGCTGAAGCTCTGAGTCAATGGCTGACGACATGTGCAAACGTATTTGTCCAGCGAGACTGCGCCCAGCCTGAGCCAGAGTTGGTGTAAACGCTAGACTGAGGGCTACTGCTGCTATGAGAATAGCAATCCTTTGTGAGCCGACCAGTAAGCGCACTTGAGGCAGACTAAAAATGACGAAAGCAAATTCAGAACCTTGTGCTAAGAGAAAGCCAAGCTGAATCGAGCCTGGAGCTGACCAACGAAAGGCCAAGCTAGCGGCAGTGTTAGTCGCGATCTTGACCATAACTAGTATAAATGTGACACCGACTATGACAGGCCAGAGGCGCAGCAGCAAAGCAAAATCTAGGGAGAAGCCCACTGAAATAAAGAAAAATCCGAGCAGTAAGCCACGAAATGGCTTAATCTCAGACTGGATGATGGCACGATAGGGTGTCTCAGATATGATCATGCCCGCTAGAAACGCTCCAAGCGTTAACGAAAGGCCGATTGTCCCAGTCGCCCAGGCCGCCGCAAGCGACACAAGCAGCGCCATTGCGGTAAAAACCTCCTCGTTACGACCGCGCCCAACGAGATCAAACAGCCGCCTGACAACTATTCGAGCCAGCAATATAGCAATCCCCAACGCCATGGCGGCCTTAACAAGTGCAAAGCCGATCGCTGGTAGAATGGCTTCGCCAGTGCCGAGAGCTCCAGCTACAATCAGCAAAAAGATTGCCGCCACATCTTGAAAGATTAAAATCGCTGTCGCGGTCATTCCGACAGGGCAATTTTGCTGATGGCGCTCTGCGATCAAACCGACTACCACCGCCGTCGAGGAAAGAGCTAGTGTAGCGCCGATGATTAACGCAGCTAGTGGCGGTAGCCCAAATAACAGCGCGATCAACCCGATGGCTAAGGTTGCACCTAACACTTACAGTGAGCCAAACCCGAAGATATCACGGGCTTGGTCGCTCAGATGTCCGAGCGAAAAATGAAGCCCAATATCGAAGAGAAGAAAGACAATACCAAGTTCGGCCAGCATCGAGATGGTCGAAGTGTCCGATACAGAATTGAGTCCGGCAGCATGAAACCCTAAGCCCAGCGTGAGATATCCGACAATCGGGTTAAGCCCAAGCGTACGCGACCCGACCGCAGCGATTACCCCCAAACCCAAGAGGAGAATGACAGGAACAAGCACTATGAGAATGTCATGGGAGTTGTGCATCTCAGATCATGCCCAGACCTAGCAGTCGATATTCCAGGCTAAGGCTAATTACAAAACTTGTCGCAACGACAATGGCACAAAATAATCTGATCGTCTTGTTACTAGCCGTTGGCATCACGATATTTACTATGTTCAAAGTATGCATACTTTTCCTTGAATTTATCAAAGCGGGCTGATACCAATCATGTTAAGTGTGATGAACTTCTAATAGATCAGGCTCTGTGCTGAGTCTTGAGAGGTCATGCAGCGCTATTATTTAAGTTCGCTATCAAGGCTTTTGGTCGAGGTAAACAAGGATCAAACTAGCTCCTTTGACGTTGATCTTAAGCCCTAGTCCAGCAATTTTTAGACCCTGTCCCATTGCCTTACATCTAGCAAATCAACCTCATTAAAACCTATATCTGGTGTTACAATGACTATCTTGAGACCCGAGTGAGCGCGGGTTATATTTGTAAAATCTTCACCTGAGCCGAGGTCGCCATGCTCGAAACCGTAGCCCAACAAACCGTAGAAGAAGTCGCGGTACAAGTCCTAGATTTTGCCTTGCCTGATCCTACGGCGGCTAATTATGAAAACCACCTCGAAGCGGCTTGGGCGGTCTGTGACCGTCTTGATTTGCAGACAGAAATCTGGCGTGGTCGGCTATTGCGCTCAGTACGTGATCGCGAAAAAGAACAAAGCGGGTCATTTGAGAAATGGCTTGGTAGCAAAGAATTAACCCGTTCTCGTGCCTATCGCCTGATCGAGCTTGCCGACTGTGCTGACCGCTTTCTCAAAGAGCATCCTCTTCAAGAACAGGATTTAAATCATTTTAGTAAAGCGGCTTTTATTAGTACAGCCCGAGCTGAAGGCCCTGTCCAAACTTTAATTGTCGAGCAAGCGCTACGCGGTGAACGGGTAACCCAAAAACGAGTCGAAAATCTGCAAGAAGAATGGCTCTTAGCTAACGACCAATATTTGCCTGATACGATCCGCGAAAAAGTCCTTGAATCTGCTTTGCCCTCGCGCCCGGCTGCCAAAGCCGCCCATGCCCTAGCCCAACTTCCGGCTGCTGAGCGTCAAATTTTTTGTGAAGCATTGACCCATCAGCCCGATGTTGCGACCCTACGTCAAGTCGCCCTTGATGCCCAGGCCATCAGCCGTACGCTTTCTGAGCTTTGGCGGGTGCAAGTGATTGGTGAAGAAGCTCTTGTCCGTGAAGCGTTAGGCGAAGCTGCCCGTCAAGGTGTTCTCTCCCAAACTCTCGAAATCTTGCGCTGGGCTGGTAAAGTTGAACGTTCTTTGAGTCAGCTTTATACATCTTGGCAACGCCTGGGTATTTTGCATCAGCAACTTGATGCGGTAGCCGAAACCCCTTCTTTACAAAATTTGTTGACTGCTCTGGAACCACTTACCCAACCCAATCCCGCAATCGATATTGGCGAGGTGCGTCTGAGTGCCGAAATTTCTTGTCAAGAACGCTGGGTTGATGTGCCAGTTTTAGCTGAACATTAGCCTAGTTAGCAGTTAACACTTGGGAAGCATCACAAATTTTGGGCTAATGCAACCTTAGGGCAATGGCTAATCCCCCTAACCCTAACGCCAAAACATAGAAAAAACCAACTACCTGTACTTCAGGCCAACCAGAGAGCTCAAGGTGATGATGTAAGGGAGCCATTCGGAAGAGACGTTTACCTTTACCCTCAGCGTCTTTGGTGGCTTTGTAATAACTCACTTGTAACATCACAGAAATCGTCTCCACCACAAATCCCCCACCCATAACCAGCAGGGGCAGCAATTCTCCACTCAAGAGCGCTACACCGCTCAAAAATCCACCTAAGGCTAGGGAACCTGTGTCCCCCATAAATACTCTGGCGGGTTTGTGATTAAACACCAGAAAGCCTAGGCAACACCCCGCCATCACCCAACAGGCGATAGCCAAATCACTTGGCACCACTAAGCTCATCCCTAAGCAGGCCACTGTACCAGTTCCGGCGGCTAAGCCATCTAGGCCATCGGTGATATTGACGGCATTGGTCGTCCCGCTTAAGACAAATAAGGCTAGAGGCCAAAAAAGTAGTCCCAAACTCAGCAGCGGTTCACCATGCCAACCTTGCAGAATAGTTGGATGTTGCAAAAATGCTAATGCTCCACAAAATAAGCCCCCTACTGTTAGTAACAGAGCCATTTTGAGCCGTGCGGAAATCCCGCGTGGGCCACCGGGACGACTGGTGATCACCTTCCAATCATCCAAACAGCCAATAGCACCACAACCCAGAGTTACAAAGCTCAAGGCATAAATAGATGGCGTTTGAACCCAAATTAAAGGTAAAACTAGCGCTGGTGGCACCCAAAACAAGCCGCCCATGGTGGGAGTTCCACCTTTAGCCAAGTGCGATTGCGGACCATCCCTGCGAATTACCTGCCCGGTTTTGAGCCATTTTAAGGCCGGTAACCCGAGGTATCCTAGCACCACAGTCACACCAAAGGCTAGGATCAACGGCACCAGAGCTTGGGGTCTATAGAAGACCAAAGTTAAGACAATAACCAGCCCCAAGATACAGGCCGTAAGCCAGCCATATTTTGTTGGTACTTTTGCCTCAATGGCCTTGCCCATGCCTTATTTCCCAGAACTGACTTAGATAGTCTATCGCGCTGAGGCCAGCGAGCAATAGGTGATCGGTAAGCATCGTGTCAACTGTTGCGCCAGAGTCAGCGGATCAACGCCGAGGACTGAGCGTTCTTGAGCCAAGATGCGACCTGCATGGCTATGCCACCAGACCGCACCGAGTGCCGCTTGGGTCACCCCAACTTTTTGAGCGATCAGCCCGCCTATCAAACCCGTCAGCACATCACCCGAACCCGCTCGTGCTAGAGCCGGGGTACTGGCTAGATTAACCCAAGTCTCACCGTTGGGTTGGGCAATGACTGTACGTGCGCCTTTGAGAACTACAGTTGCCCCTGCATAGGCAGCAGCTTGGCGAACAGCGGTAAAACGTTCAGATGGGTCAATCTCAGGAAAAAGTCGCCGAAACTCGCCCAGATGGGGTGTGATCACAGTCGGGGCTGAGCGCCCTAGTGCTTGCATAATGCCCAAGCTATTGAGCCCATCTGCATCAAGTACCACTGGCTGGGAACTTTTGAGCAGCTCAGCCACCAGCTCGGGACAATCACCCAAACCCGGGCCACAGGCAATTGCCGTAAAATCTTCGAGATTGACCGTCAGCTGTGCGATTCTGCCTTCTGTGGTTTCTGGACACGGATAAATTATGGCATCGGGTAAATAATTGAGGATGATATCGCGCAAAGACGCTGGTACCGCCAACCCAACCAAGCCAATACCACTAGCTTTTGCGGCTAACCCCGCTAAGATCGCCGCCCCCGGAAATGCCCGAGACCCAGCAATAATCAGCAACTTACCAATACTATATTTATGACTATTTGAGGCACGGTTGAGCGGTAAATAGCTGCGAGCTTCAGAGGCTGTTAGGCCATAGGTAAAAGGTTGCCTCAGTACGTCTTGTAGCGCCTGATCCGGTAGTGTTAGGTCTAAGCGCGTAATATCTCCGCAATACTCTAAGGCGGTTTCCTGAAATAAACCCTGTTTCCAGTACCCCAAGCACAGAGTTCGTTGTGCCCGAATTGCCATGCCTAAGGCAACCCCTGTATCGCTGTGGAGTCCCGAAGGCAGGTCAAGACTGACCACAGGCCGCGTTTGTCCATTAGCCCAAGCCAATACTGTTTGCAGACCGGGCGCTAGATCACGGGTAAGCCCGACCCCTAGTAGACCATCAACTAGTAGGTCAACACTCGCCAGAGCCTCAAGCTCGGTTACTACCTCGCCGCCAATGGCTTGGTAATAGTCCCAGTGCTGACGGGTCAAGGGTTTTAATTTTGCTAGCGTGGTCGCTAAATAAACTTTAACCTGATAACCATAGACTAATAATTCTCGTGCTACCACCAAACTATCCGCGCCATTATGACCAGAACCCGTCAAAATCCCAATCTGTGGGTAAGTTGCTAGCGGATAAAAATTGTGAATCGCTTGACCTAAACACCATCCGGCACGTTCCATCAGAGCAGCTACAGGTAAGCCCTGGCGGAATATCCACTCCTCCAGGGCTTGCATCTGTTGGGCAGTCACGACCACCCGTTCGGAGATCATCCCGGTACAAGACCCAAAATCAACGAAGAGAGAACCCCACCGAGTAAGGTCAGTAGTGCCGCAAATAAAGCACCGCCCACGCCACCGACTAGCCAACCAGCCGCAAACCGACTCCAGCCTTCACCACCAAAGTTGGTGTCATCGTCGGGATTAACCGTGGCATAGAGTGAAATAGCAATCGTACAGATCAGCACCAGCCCAATCGTAGCGGCTAAGGAACTGGCGACTTGTAATTGCACAAATTCCGGCGGACGCGTCGCAGTCAGGCGCAAGGGGCCAAGTAAGGTAAAAGGGCCAAACAACCAGTAACCATGAGCCATGCCGACTTCTAGACCCCGAAATAATGGGTCGAGGTTAGGACGCAAAATAGGCAAGTTATTGATGAAAAAACGCACAATCGGCGCATTATTGATCGGGGTCAGGACGCTAGCACTCTGGGGGTCGTCGGTGTAGACCATCAGATTACGGGTGGATTGCATGGACGCACTCAACGTAACATTGGCCTTATTTTATAGAGTCTTTCGCCGCTGCCTCTAGCAAAGACACAATCCTTCATATCTGTTTATGTTTAGATACAATTCAGGAAAATATGGCGGCGATCAGGGTTTGCATTGCGTCTTAGCGTCTCGGCTTTTATTTGAGGCGCAATCCGTAAAAATACCCTTGAAGGCAATAGTTAGAAAGTCCTCAACTTCAGCTGAGATGGGAATCCCTATACCAAATAATACACGGGCATAAATTGGGCTATACATCAACTCAAGGGCGGCATCAGGATTTAATCCTTCTACACATTCTCCCTCAGCTATCGCCCGCAGCATACGCTCCTTCCCCCAGCGTTTACGTGGAGCGATCCAACGCCCAAAAATTGCCTGCCGCAGAACCTGATCGGTGCGGGCTCCTACGATCATCGCAATCATGGCTGCTCCTGTTGATCCGCGCAAGAGCGTTGCCAATTGTTGTATCTGCTGGCGAAAATCTTCACGGGCGACACCAGTATCCGGCAAGGCTAGTTCGGATTGGGTTGCTGTAAAGAAGGCTTCGACGGCTAATTCTTGACGGGTGCTCCACCAACGATAGATCGTGGCCTTACCGACACCAGCCCGTGTGGCAACAGCCTCGATTGCCATGTCGCTATAACCGCGCTCGCATAGCAATTCAAAGGCCGCCACCAAGACAGCGGCTTTCGCCTCTTCACTACGAGGACGCCCTCGCTTAGCCATTGACTCACTCATTACGATACGGTACCGTGTTGTTAATGCAGTTTTTAAGGAATGATCAATGTCCCCTCATCTCGACACCGTGGGTCTAGTTGTACAGGATATGGCTAAGTCCCTCGAATTTTATCGTACTCTTGGACTTGCCATTGCTTCTCAAGAAGATCAGGCACCCCATGTAGAATACCAGGGCGCGCAGGGTTACACGATTGGCTGTATCTCCCAAGCCGTAGTGCAGCAAACCGATCCCAAATGGATCGCTAGTTTTGGTCAACGCCTCAACCTTCAGTTCAAATTTGATGCGCCTACTGAAGTTGATGCCGCCCATCAGCGTTTGGTTGCAGAGGGCTACGAAAGTTATCAGGAGCCCTGGGACTCTTTTTGGGGACAACGATTTGCGCGTGTAATTGATCCAGACCAAAACGTTGTTAACTTATTTGCAACGCAGGAGAATTCCTAATGATACTAGTGACAACACCCACAGGTAACACAGGTCGCCATGTCCTACAAACCCTCTTAAGCCAGGGTGAGTCGGTGCGCATATTGGTACGAAACTCCTCACAATTTAAGATGGCTCAGTATCAACCTGATCAAATCTTCAGGGGTGATTTACAGAATTCCGAGGATTTAGCGTGTGCCTTAGAGGGAATCGAGGAGGCATTTTTTTGTATCCCACAGTCAGCAACCCTTGAAAATATCAGTTCTTACTATGCGTCATTTGCTCGACCATTCGCGCAAGCTTGTCAGCAAGAAGGTGTACAGCGTATCGTGATGATTTCGGGTGGCGATAGACGTGCGGGTAACCATGGCCCTGGATTAGGGCTATATGAGGCGGAGCAAATCATGGCTGCGACAGGGATTGCCATACGCTATGTCCGTTGCGGCTATTTTATGGAGAACTTATGTTATCAGATTGAGCCAATTGTGCAACGAGGCTTTTTTGCTCTGCCATTTTCGGGTGACGTACCTTTACCATTTGTTGCAGCCCGTGACATTGGTATCGTATCAGCACATCTTTTGGCTGATCGTGCATGGTCTGGACAAAAAGGCTTAGCTGCTCATGGCTTAGAAAGGATTTCCTGCAATGTAGCAGCTAGTATTGTGAGTGAAGTACTTGGGTTGCCGATACAGTTCCAATCAATTAGTGGGGAAATGTATAAAAATATCATCTCGACCCATGGCGGCAGTGAAGCACTCGGTCAAAGCCTAGTTGAGATGTTTGCGTCTATCACCGCCGGACGCGACATGGGTGATACGTCAACACCGTTAGTAACCTGTTCGACTTCGCTCAGGCAATGGGTCGAATCTATCTTCAAGCCTACAGTAGATTCGTATCGTTCTAGGTCCCAAAGTCATGACTAACGTGACGCGCAAAACTATTTCCCGCCGCTCAGTGCTTCTTCGAGCCATGTAAAGACTTGGGCTGGTTGACCGTGGGTACTCAGATGTAAATAATAGCGCGGACGGGTCAAACCCACATAAAGTAAGCGTAGACGTTCGGTAATGATGTCGTCCTTAAGTTGTTCTGTAAAATCAACCGTAGTCCTGCCCGAGTTAAATTCTGACTTGAGCTGAGCCTGAGGATAAATCGTCACATAATCGAGTTGTCCCTGAAAGGTACCCTCATGATCCGTCGGGAACCAATAGTCCGTGATACCTGTCAGCAAAACCGCATCCCATTCACGTCCCTTAGCTGAATGTAGCGTGCACAGTTCGACTTTACCCTTGACTTCTTCGGCATCATCACCGGCTGTGGGCGACCAGCGTACTAAGTTCTCTCGACCTTTTTGCCGCTTAAGTAGCGCGACGAGTTGCGGTAAAGTTTGTGCTTGGGCAAGTAAATTTTCGGCTAACATCTCGGCGGTGGCTAGTGCCTGGGGTGAATCAGCTAACAGCCGCGCTCCTTGTAACCAAACTTGAGCTAAAGGTTGACTTCGCTGCTGGTAAAACTGCCGTAAGCGCGTAGCCAAATCACTAAATGCTACTTGATCCGCCGCACCCAACTTCGCCCAACCTCTCAACTGAACCCAAGGCGCTTCGCCATCAAGCCAAGCTACTAGATCAAGCTGATGGCATAGCCCTAACACCGTTGCTTTATTCGTAAACTCGCCTAGGTGTAGCCAAAGGTCTTGGGTAGGGTGCGCTGGATCATAGAGCCAATTGAGCAAAATGACCAGACGCTTCAGAAATTCCCCGGCTTGACCTTGGCGGCGATCGACAAACTCCAACTGCCAGCGTGTCAGTTGTTCGGCCATCTCATCAAGACTGCGATGCGAGAAGGCTAATACGCCCACTGAATGTTCGGGATAATGCTTCAAATACCGTTGCGCCCGTTCTAGGACACTACGTACTTCTTCGCCACGGTCTGGGGCTACCAAAAAACGCGGCTGACTATGAGCGGTGGGCTTGGGGGCATCAGGGGTGGATTTGATGAGTTGCTCAAAAAAAGCTGACCGGGCAGTGGGATGAGGATGGTGCTTGACCACATGGTTAAGAAACCAATTAGCGGTCAGAATAATGGGCTCGACCGAACGACCAGCTTGGGTCAAGGAAGCATGGGCATGTTGGTGACAAAAATCTACCAAAAAACGCGGATCAGCAGCGGTAAAGGAAGAAAAAATCGCCTGATTAGGGTCACCTACTCTGATCCAATTGCCCTCTGCTCCCGCCAACAGTTGCAGCAAATGGTGCTGAGCTTGGGTCGAATCTTGGGCTTCGTCTTCGAGCAGATACTGATAATAGGTTTGCCAATACTCGCGCACCGTTTGGTCTTCACTAAGCAAGCGAATTGCGAGATTGACCATGTCATCAAAGTCTAGGAGATTGGATTCATTGAGCTGCTGCTGATAGGGCGCATAGACTGCGCTAGTTAACTTCAAAAAAAAGCGTTCTGGGTAGGCTTCGGTCAACCTACGCACGTCTAAGGGATAAAGTTGCTGTTGTTTGGCTAAACTGACGCCTTCTTCAGCTAGTTCAACGAGTTTGCTACGCCAGAGTCGAATGGTTTCTGTGGTATGTCCGCTCACTAGAAATTTTTGCCAGAGGTCTTCTTTCCCCTCGAGCCAAGTATAGGTTAGCTCTTCTAATAAAGCTTTTTTTTGTAGCGGTATTATGGGCGTCAAAGGGCGGTCTTGATAGCCCCAACGCCGTAGATGAGGACGGATCAGCCGATAGGCACAACTGTGAATCGTACAAATGTTGCTAAGATTTTGGCCTTGCAGTTGTGGATATTTTTGTAGCAACCGCTCCCGAAAATTCAAACTTGCGGCTTTGGTATAGGAAAGGACGAGAATACGTTCAATCGGGATACCTTGTGCCAAAAGCTGCCCGATCAAGCGTACTAGAAGGGTTGTTTTTCCTGCACCCGGTGTTGCTGTCAAGCCCACATAGCCCTGACGATAGCCCTTAAGAAAATCTTCTTGGTCACTGCGAATAAACATGGTGCTTCTAATATAATCCCTATAGATCAAGTGAGATTTGATTTTGACATTCTTGATTGAGGCGGTGTTCAGCAATCTGCGTATAGTTTGGGTCGCGCTCAAAGCCAATATATTTCCGCCCAATGCTTTTTGCTGCAATCAGTGTCGAGCCGCTGCCACAAAATGGGTCTAAAACTATTTGGTCTTCCACTGTAGTAAGTTCAATTAGCGCTTGCATTAGCTTGATAGGTTTTTGGGTGGGATGCAAACCAGATTCTCCAGCTACAAAACCACTAGCTAAGATATTATCTGGAGAATTTTCATACCGTAAAAATGCTTCTTCATTAAAAGCACCAATGCCATGGATCATGACATTATCAGCGATTGTCGTGCCAATTTTGTAAGGCTTAGTAAACCATAAAATTGGTTCAAATGTTGGTCTTAAGTTGCCTACGCGCCAACCTTGCCATTGCTTTGATGACATTATGTCACCACGTTTTTCATAGATGATGCTAATCCGCTGGGCACGATGGGGTGCCCGAGACCGCAGCCATGCCAACATATCTTTGTAACTGAAGCCTGTATCTTCTAGGGCGGTTATACATCGATGGGCATAACGCCGACCAGCAAATATTATGGCAGAACCCCCTGGTTTTAGTACTCTCAACCAATCGGCTGACCAGGTTAAACACCAATCATAATACTGCTTAGGAATTTCTCGGTCAGCCTCAGACCAACCGTTGATCGGCTTACCTCTCTTTTTGAAAATAGCCCCAGCCTTTTCTTGAGCAGGGCTTGATCCCAGATAGGCGGAATTCATATTCTCATGTAAAATATCCCAATCTTCTATGCCAATACCATAGGGAATATCACTGAGGATCAGGTGGACAGAATTATCAGGAAGCTCCTTGATCGCCACAATTCCGTCAACGTTTGAAATCGTATTCTCAAAATGTGTCATATTTTACCCAATGTCCAAAAGATTATTTTGAGAAACTGACCTAATGATATCGGCTCGACTGTCTAATTTTTTCACTTTAATTAGCTCTTGCACGGTTTCAGTGTGACTCATTTTTACCATGGATCAAGATAGCTTAAAGCATTCCTTTTGGCTAACGTGAAGAGGAAAACACATACACGTTATCCACTAATATTTTGAATTCTATGTACCCAATGCTTGCGACGTTCGACAGAAGATGCTGCAATTATTTCCACTAGGGTAATTGCCCCCAACGTCCGAGCGGCCAAAAACGAACCAACGCCTTACCAATCATATTTCGGCGCGGCAAAAATCCCCAAACATGGGAATCCTGACTATTATTACGGTTATCGCCCATCATAAAATAATGTCCCTCGGGAACTGTAAAGTCTTTGAGATAAGGGTTATCCATGAAGCATTGATAACCTGGGCAGGTATAATCAGGGTCTTCATTAACATAGGGTTCATCTAGAGGTTGGTCATTGACATAAACGCGACCGGGCTTGAGGTCAATATCTTGCGGTAAAACATTAAAGAGTTGGGCTAGTTGCCTTAACGTAATTTTTTCTGAGACGACCGCTTGATTAGGAAAAGCAATGCCAATTACCAGATCATGAGCTAAAAAATGTACAAGCGGCGCTGGGCGGTAGCTCTCAGGCAGCGCTTGCCCCAAAGTCTGATAATAGCGGCGAGCCAGTTCAGGCCGTATTTCTAAATAACGCAAAATCAAATTATTACGATAAATACGCTTACCACGAATCAATAATTCGCCGCCGACAATGCGTAACCGCTCACCAGGTAAACCAATCACCCGTTTGATATAGGCTTCTTGAGTATTACCGGGTGGATTAAAAATCACGATCTCACCGCGTTTGGGGTCACGAAAATCATAGGACAGTTTATCGACGACTAGACGATCATCCACCAAAAAAGTCGGGATCATCGACCCAGAAGGAATATAGCGCAACTCGCCTATAAATATATAAAACACAGCAAACACAGCAAGTAATAACAGAGGCTCAAGACTCTCCCAATTTTTTTTGATCCAAACCTGTATTTTCACCATACCAAAACTGCTTTAGGGAAGTAAGCCCAACCGATTTAACGGCCAAAATCGTACCAGTGCCTTACCGATCATATTTTGGCGCGGTAAAAAGCCCCAGATGTGGGAATCGCGGCTGTTGTTACGGTTGTCGCCCATCACAAAATAGGAATTTTCGGGCACAGTAAAGGTTTCGCCCGTCGGGGCAAAGCATTGATTACCCGGACAGTTATAGTCAGGATCTTCATTAGTATAATCTTCGGGTAAGCGCTGACCATTAATAAAAACGCCCCCTGGCTCAATGGTGACCGCTGCTTCCTTTTGCCCTAATAATTGCGCGACCTGACTACGGTTTAAGGTTTCTTCGACAATTTCTTGCGTCGGGAAAACCGCCCCTACCACAACTTGCTCTGGTTCGTAATGTGCCAGTAGGGTTGGACGTAGTTCAAAGTTTTTTTCCTGTTGGCTAGTTTGCTCAAAGCGTTGGAGTAATGGGGGATGAGCTTGTAAATAGGCGTACTCCAAATCTTGACGTTCGATCGGCTGACCGTTGACTTTGACGCGTCCACCCTGAATACGGATCTTATCGCCTGGTAAACCGACAATGCGCTTAATTAAGGCATCGTTAGAAGGATCATTGGGCACCGTAAAAATAACAATCTCACCGCGCTGAGGCACACGCAAACGATAACTGACTTTATCGACAATCAAGCGGTCATTGATCAAAAAGGTCGGCAGCATTGAGCCCGAAGGAATATAACGGGGTTCGGCAATAAATAACCACACAAATACCAAGAACACAACGAGAATAATATCTTCGATAATCTCGCGTTTATTTTTGACAAACCAGGCTTGCAGGTTAAACATCTTCGCGCCTCATAAAATGACACCCCAGCGTTGTAGCGGCCAAAAACGGATAAAGGCTTTACCAATGATATTTTGTTTCGGTAAAAATCCCCAAGCGTGGGAGTCTTTGGAGTTGTTGCGATTATCCCCCATTACAAAAAATTGTCCGCGAGGCACCATCAACTCCTGCTCACTTAGCCATAAGCATTCCCCCGGACACGCATATTCCGGGTCTTCACTAACATAGGCCTCGTGTAAGGGTTGGTTATTGATCAAGACCTGTCCGGGTCTAATCGTGACCTGAGTTGGGCTGACTCCCATCAACTTGCCGATCTCAGCACGGCTCAAATAAAAGGTTTGCAACCCAACATTGGGATAGACCCAGCCCACCCAAGCACCAGCTGTCGAGAAATGCACCAGCGGCGTGGGACGATAATTTTCTCGATCTTCGGCGGCTAGGTGAGCATATTGTGCAGAAATCTCTGGGTGCATCACTAAAAATCGTGACCATAATTGTTCGCGACTAATCGTTGCGCCCATCAGCTGTAGCTGCCCTCGCGTAATCCGTAGCTGATCGCCTGGAATACCTACTACCCGCTTGATATAATCCTGTCCGGGGTCAGTCGGCGCATGAAATACCACAATATCGCCGCGTTTGGGCTCCCGAAAATCATAGGTAACTTTTTCGACAAGTAGGCGGTCATCAACGAGTAAGGTCGGAATCATCGAACCGGTGGGAATAAAGCGTGGTTCACCAATAAATATCCGCACAATCATCGCCAAAGTAAGGGCTGCTGCCAGTAAGCGCAGACTTAGCCAATAGCGTTGCCGATAGTGTATCCAGAGGTGTTTACTGCTTAATAAAAAAGCCATAACTATGCAAACCCTCAGACAGGAGATTGACCCCCAGATAAGTAACCCACACCGCCGCAAAGCCCGTTACTGCCAGCCATGCTGGTTTTTTACCTTGCCAGCCAATCGTCAGACGGGCATGAAGATAGGCTGCAAAAAAGAGCCAAGTAATAAAAGCCCATGTTTCTTTGGGGTCCCAACTCCAGTAAGAACCCCAAGCATCATTAGCCCAAACTGCCCCAGCAATAATGCCAATCGTCAATAGTGGAAATCCGAGACCGATCAAGCGATAGCTAACATTATCAAGAGTTTCGGCTAGGGTCGAAGTTTGCAAAATCGGTGTCACTGTTTGAGGCAAGGTCAAAACGCTCTCATTACCACTACCTAGATCCTGAAATGCTGAGACAAGCTGTGCAGGTCTGCGGCGCATACCACCGAGTCCGAGAGAATTACCCTTCAGTTCGACATGTTTATCCTTGCGGGTTACCCAGAGGTAAGCCATGGCTGTCGCGCCACCTGCTAACAAAAAACCATAACTAAAAACCATGACACTGACATGGAGCATCAACCAATTAGAATCAAGAGCCGGAACTAGAGGCGCACTAACTTGTAACCGTGCTGGCAAATAGAAAGATGCAAAGGCCGCTAAAACTAAAGCAAACGGCGCGGTAAATACACCAATTAATTTTTGACGACTACTGTATTCTGCGACCAGATGACAAAATGTCAGAGACCAACACAAGAAAAATAAAGATTCATATAGGTTACTCACGGGGAAAGGATGCCCCGATTCGATCCACCGCGCCAGCAGTAAACTACCACTGGTCAAGGCTGCAATAACCATCCCTGCCGTCGCCGTCTCGCCTAGCCAGCGTGTCTTAGGAAAAGCTGCTCCTATCCAATAGAGCAAGGTCGCAGCCAACAAAACATAACAAGTCAGGTCATCAAGGGTTTTTTGCAGGGCGATCAGATTATCCATAATTTTTGCCGAAGCGCGTGGCTTTTCTAGTCTAACCTGAAGTATCTAATGCTGAGCGGCACCTATCAACGCAACGCAACAGTTAAGCTAAACTGTACAAAGATTGATCAGGGCTTCGGTAATGAAGAAATACTTTTTGACCAGTTTGCTGTGTTTAGGACTTTACTTTCCCGTACACGCCCAAGTCGCCCTCATCACCCCGCCACGTCTGGATACTGAAGAAACCGACCGCCAAGCCCGTGAATTGGGCCAACAAGCGATCCAGCTAGCCCGTCTCAATCGTCTCCCCGAAGCCCAAAATTATCTTGGACTCGCCATCCAGCTCTCACCAAAATTGCCCGAACTCTATTATTTACAGGGACAAATCTATCTAGCTAGTAACAAAACCACCGAAGCTATCACCGCTTTACGCCAAGGCTTACGTGTCGCCCCCGATGATAGCCGCCTTTACTTTGCTTTAGGCGGGGCTTATGTACGCGACAAAAATTATTATGCTGGAATTAATGCCTACGAACAGGGTCTCAAAATTAGCCCTAAGGATGCCGCAATTTATTTTGACTTGGGTAATGCCTATTATTTGACGGGTAAAGCTGACCGGGCTCTGAGCAATTACCAACAAGCCGTCACCCTCAAAGCTGATTTTTGGCAAGCAATCAACAACGTCGGCCTCGTCAGCTATGAGCAAGGCAAAGTCAGTGAGGCGATCCTCAATTGGGAAAAAGCAGTCAAACTCGAAGACACCGCGGCTGAACCCCGTCTTGCTCTCGGTACGGCACTCTATGCCAAAAATGACCGTGATCAAGGACTAACCCTAGTCAAAGCCGCCCTCAAACTCGATGCAAGCTATGGGGATGCCGCGTTTTTGCGTGAACAACTCTGGGGTGAAAAATTGGTCAATGATGTCAGTCAAGTCTTACGCTTGCCCGAGATCAAAGTCTTGCTGAAGGCCAAATCCTAATCTATGACTGCATTTCGTGCCTGTTGCTGGGGTTTACATGGCGTTTTATTGGCAGATACTGGGTTGCGTCGTCAGATTACAACCGAGGTGATGGCAGATCAAGGCTTGGCCTTGCGTCCGGGTGAATATTTACAGTGGAGTCTCGAAGGCTCAGCCCAACAGGCTGTACAACTTTTACTCGAACGCCGGGGGCGCGCCGTCAATGATCAGATTGTGAGTGAATTACTAGCGCTTGAGCAACAACGCTATTGTGAACATTTACCCCGGCCATTACCGATTATGCCCGGTCTCACCGAGAGCTTAGATATCCTGCGCCAGGGCGGTTTGGTCAACGTTTTAGTTTGTGAAGAATCACCGGAGCAAACGCAAACTTTAATCCAAGAGCTAGGCTATGCAGATTATTTTGGCGCTTACATCACCGCTGATAGTAGCCAAAACCCCTATGCGATAGCTCTAGAATATCTGCGCACACATCTTGATCCCAATTTGCAGGCAGCCGAATGCTTGGTAATTGAGAGCAGTTATTGGCTGATGCGGGCGGCGCGCCAAGCAGGTATGCCCATTTTGGCTATTACTTCGCGCGCACCCTTACATATGGTTCAGCGTCGTGCTGACTGGGTCGTAGACCGCTATGATCAAGTAGATTGGCAGGCGCTGTTTGCCGATTCTGAACTACTCCTGCCTGAGCTACCCAAGGAGATATAGATGATCGCACCACGATGTTTAGGTCTAGTCTTGTTGGTTAATTTGAGTATGACGGTGGCTGCAGCTCAAGTCGGATTTCAAGGCGTAGTCGAATTATCCCGAGCAGCGACCAGTAATTTTGCCGCAGGTAGCTACGCAGCGCGCTATCAATTCACCCTCACCCTTCCTCCACAAGGACCCGGTTTGGCTGGCATAGAACTAGAATTACCTGACACCAATGGTGCTTTTTATGGACTGCGTCCCCCGAGCCTAAGTCAGGTGCGCGTCTTTATCCCAACAGAACCCACCGCCCAACGCACTCAGGTTCCCCAAGAAGCCATTCCATTTACAGGCAGCTATCGTGATAATACATTGGTACTGGCCTTAACAACGCCCGTTGCAGCTGGACAAGTAGTCACCGTTGAGTTTGCAGATATGGCTAATCCTCGCATGGCGGGTAATTATTTGGTGGGCATAACTGCCATTCCCTCAGGACTATCTCCCCTGCCCCGTTTTGTTGGTTTTGGACGGTTACACTTCATCAGTGGTGGTCGTAACCATTAGCCGCTCTAGCGCTTGCTAGGATAGCGAGAGCTGGGGCAAGATAGTTATGGCTTTTGGTGCGCACAAACTTATTTTGGTAGTAGCGCTGCTTTGGCAGTTACCTGTGGGAGCACAGTTGTTGGTGAGTCCACAAGGGGGCACCGCGCGACTATTAGGGCGGGTAACCGACACTAGTGGCCAGCCCCTGCCAGATGTGCAGGTGAAGCTAGGTAATCTGACGGCACGTACGGATGCCAGTGGTACCTATGTACTCGAGCGCCTCTATAGTGCCCAGTGGGAAGTCAGTTTTGAGCAAACAGGCTATCAAGCGACTACCACCCGAGTTTGGCTCTACGATGGTCTAACCTCAGCCCAAGATGTGCGATTAAGCCCACCTGTCGTTTTCCAGCCCCAAACTCTTGTCGGCTTAGTCGGGGTTGGGTCATTACCGCGTACGGATATTTTTGCGCAACGCTTTGCCGAGGATTTGGTACGACTTAAGGGGTTTCCACAGGTACAGCCTTTGACCTATTTTGACCGGGCTAAAGTTGAACCTATTGGGCGCAAGATGAACCACACCCTTGCCGAAATCTTGGATCGTGACCGTCCTGAGCCCCAACGCGTCAGTGATTTTTTTCGGTATCTAGGTGTCAAAGCTCTCGTGGTTGCCAGGACAGATATGCGGATTAACCCGGCTTTTTCGGGCAATAATAGCGAACTCAAATCCCGGACGCGGATTGAGCTTTGGCGATTTAATGGGGATGTTTTACAAATTCAGGTTCTTGCCCAAGAAAGCCGCGAAGAAACTGCCGATGCGCGCCTCAATGAAGTTGAAGCCAACGATATTCTACAGATTCAAGTGACCAAAATGGCCAGTCAAATTAGCCAACGCTGGCAGGGTAAAGAGAATCCTTGGGTCAGTTATCTCGGCAATAGTCAAGCGGTGCCTACCCCACGGCAGGTGAACACAATTCGCGTCGAGATCATCAATAACTAGGGAACATGGCACAAATAAAGCAGACTTATTACTCTAGAGGGGAGTGGGGCTAGCACGGTGAATTTCAAACGTTGGCTTGAAGCGATAGGTCCTTTGGATGTCCTAGATTGGCTGCTGGTTGCCCTGCTGCTATTTACGGTTTTTCGGTTGATACGCAGAACCCGCGCGGTATTGCTGATTCGGGGCTTTTTGATTTTGGTAGCAGCGTGGTTTTTGAGTTCGTTAGCCAAACTAACCTTACTCAATTTTATTTTAAATAAAGTTCTGATTGGTGTTGCCGTTGCCATTCCGATTTTGTTTCAGCCAGAATTGCGTAAATTAATGGAACAACTAGGGCGTGGTGACTTTTTGACGGGTCTACTGCCTAATCCCCGAGCCTTGACCCCGGCTGGTGTAGAAGCTCTTGCCTTGCTCGAGGTAGTACAGGAGTTAGCACAGCAGCGTATCGGCGCTTTGATTGTCCTGGAACGATCCCTACTAGATGAACGCCTACTGGCGTCTTCGGGAACCGTATTGGAGGCTGTACTTTCACCAGAGCTGCTATTGGCAATTTTTAACCCCAAGTCTCCCCTTCATGATGGGGCTGTGGTGATCCGCGAGAGCCGGGTCTGGGCGGCGGGGGTAATTTTGCCGATCACCACCCAGATTACATCCAAACAACTGGGTACCCGTCATCGTGCAGCAATTGGTATTAGCGAACAAAGCGACAGTCATTGTATTGTGGTTTCAGAGGAAACTGGGTCTATTTCCTATGCAGTAGGGGGTAACCTCCAACGTCCTTTGACCCCAGAACAACTTAAAACGCTCTTGGTGAAGACCCCAACCATGGTTACAGCACCGTTGCTTCTACCGGGTTGGTTACGTAATTTTTTCTTTCCTGGTAATCCCAATCGCACCCGATGACCCCCTCTTATCCCTTTGACCTTTTACAGTTGCCTACTGACTTA
The DNA here is from genome assembly GCA_038226175.1 of Gloeobacterales cyanobacterium. Classification (GTDB taxonomy): domain Bacteria; phylum Cyanobacteriota; class Cyanobacteriia; order Gloeobacterales; family Anthocerotibacteraceae; genus JBBRQP01. Next base: position 8,324 of record JBBRQP010000004.1, on the reverse strand, counting down.
GACGCCCAACGTTTGCCGCGTCATGTGGCTGTGATCATGGATGGCAATGGACGGTGGGCGCAGAAACGGGGCAAACCACGATTTTTTGGTCATCGCCAAGGGGTGGAGGCGATCCGAGACTTGGTGCGCTGTTGTCGGGATTGGGGGATTCCTGCACTGACTGTTTTTGCATTTTCGACCGAAAACTGGGGTCGTCCGGCTGAAGAAGTTAATTTTTTGATGGGGTTATTTCACGAGGTTTTGCAGCGAGAGTTACAGGATTTACTAGCCGAAGGCGTTTGTCTACGGTTCATTGGTGAGCTAGATGGTCTGCCTCCCGCTTTACAGGCATTTACCCAACACGCGATGCAGCTGACGGCTGCTAATCAGGTAGTCAATTTCACGGTTGCGCTCAACTACGGTGGTCGCCAAGAAATCCTTAATGCAGTGCAACGTCTAGCACGGCAAGTAGAACAGGGAACACTCTTACCGGATCAGATTAATGAGGATACCTTTGCCCGTCATCTATATACCTATCCGCTCTGCGATCCTGATCTGATTATTCGCAGTAGTGGTGAGTTACGGCTCAGTAATTTCTTGTTATGGCAGTTGGCCTACGCCGAACTTTACGCCGCTGAAGCTTTTTGGCCAGATTTTGACCGCGCTTGTTTCCACGAAGCACTACGTCATTATCAGGGTCGTAAACGGCGATTTGGACGGTTGTGAGATAGCTAGTATTTCTACTAACGACTACAACTCCACATCCATGTCTTCACTCACCAAAGTAATACAAGCACGTACCAGCCCCTGTTGTTGGGTCATCACTTCACAGACCCCACAGGCTCCGTGACAGCAATCTGTGGGCAGTTTGATACGCGCCCGCCGTGCCGCTAGATTGAGCGTCAACCAATCTTCAACTTCGACAGACTTTTTACTTTTGACAAAAGTAACCCGATAGGTCATGGCTCAACCCAGCGTCCATCGGCTTTGATAATTTCGACGAGATGCTGTACACCTTCAGCTTGCGGCACGCGCTTAATTTCGTCTCTACCGCGATAGAGCGCGATCACCCCAGGCGTTTTGCCCACATAGCCGTAGTCCGCGTCCGCCATTTCTCCTGGGCCATTGACAATGCAGCCCATGACAGCAATATCTAGACCCACCAGATGAATCGTTGCAGCTCGAACTTCCTTGAGGACTTCTTCAAGATTAAACATCGTGCGTCCACAGCTGGGGCAGGCCACATATTCGACCATCGTTTTACGCAAACCAAGAGCTTGTAAAATGCTGTAGCAGACGGGAATTTCTTTTTTGGGGTCTTCCGTCAGAGAGACGCGAATCGTATCGCCAATGCCTTCAGCGAGCAGCGTCCCAATACCAGCAGTTGATTTGATGCGTCCATATTCGCCATCACCAGCTTCGGTCACGCCCAGATGAAAAGGATAATTCATACCCAGTTCATCAAAACGCTGAGCAGCTAGACGATAGGCCGCGAGCATCACGGGCACCCGTGAAGCCTTAAGGGAGATCACTAGATTATGAAAATCCAGCTCTTCACAAATACGGATGAATTCGAGGGCAGACTCGACCATGCCGAGGGGCGTATCACCATAGGTATAGACCATGCGTTCGGCGAGAGAACCATGGTTGACCCCAATACGTAGGGCTTTATTTTGTATTTGGAGGGTTTCAATTAGCGGTTTGAGCGCTTCGCGCACGGCAATATGCACACTGTGTAATTCTTCGTTAGTATAGTCACCGCTTGTACGCCGCCGCTCAAATACATATAAGCCCGGATTGATACGGACTTTATCCACATGTTTGGCAACTTCTAGGGCAATTTTCATGCCGTCATGATGGACATCAGCAACTAAGGGCACGGGTTGATAGCTATCAGCCAACATTTTGCGAATGCTGTCTAAGGCACGGGCATGGGCCATCGAAGGAACAGTGACGCGCACGAGCTCGCAGCCTAGCTGATGCAGTTCACGAATCGCTCTGACCGAACCGACAATATCGAGGGTATCTTCGTTGATCATCGACTGCACAACTACAGGTGCATCGCCGCCAATGGTGATCGTTCCGACGACAACAGGACGGGTACGACGGCGCGCAAATTGGTGAACGACAGGAGCAGTCAGGACTTGCATCACAGAAGACCGTAAAGCTACGCTTTCCATTGTGAGGGATCTTAGAGCCGTTGCCTACTATCCAATATTCTGAGCTGTTGACAATATAGGATCTCAAAACAAAAAAGCAGAACTCGAGGTATGTTTCTTGATTACGTATGTGCTGGGCTTCGTTCCCCAATTAGCGAGGTATGTTTCTTGATTACGTATGTGCTGGGCTTCGTTCCCCAATTAGCAAGTTATGGGAGCCAAGGGGCTATTTATTGATTATCGCGTAGGTAAGTTGTGAGTTTTTCAATCATCCGGTCAGGTTCAGTCATCTTGTTCAGGTAGTATTCCAAATCTTGTAGCGCTTCAGGCCAACAACCGAGCTTATAAAAAAGTAAGCCCCGGTCTCTTAGTTCGATCAGAGATTGGGGATTAAGTGCCAAAAGCCGTTCGACAACGGCGAGAGCCCGAGGCAGATCATTTTGAGAAAAATAAATAGCCTTCAAATTTAATAAAATGCGTGTCAAAATCAAGCTTTTGCTGACAGGCGCTAGGTACTCGGCTTGAAATGGTACGTCGGCACCATAGAGCTGCGCAAAGCGTGCTATGCAATCTTCGGTAAACATGATCTCGCCCTTATGGAAAGGGTCAACAAAGATTGCCATATCAGGCTGATCCGGCTTGATCAAAAAATGTCCCGGCATGCCGATCCCCAAGCAAGGAAAACCAATGCGCTAGGCTATTTCGAGATAAACCACTGCCATCGTGATCGGAATGCCTGTGCGTCGGATCAACACCTGATCGAGCAAACTATTGCGTGGGTCATAGTAGGCATCCTGATTCCCTTTGAAGCCTAAGTCTTGATAGAGATACTGATTTAAACATTGCAGAATGCGTAGGGGATAAGCATGGTTGGGTAAGCGTTCTTGGACAGCTAAGGCTATCGTATCGAGCGTTAGCAGATGGGCTTCGAGATCCAGTTCAGGGTCTTCTTCTTGGGCAATCAGCAAAGCCGCGCGAGCCAAGTCAAGCTCAGCCTCTGGTTTGGCAATTTCCGCTAAAAAGTGCTGACGTGCAGTCGGTGAAGCGCGGTCGGTCATAGATGCTAACGTGCTGGTGGCGTAGGCGGAGCCGGGGGTAAACCTTTGAGGATGCGTTCAATCATGTCACGGGTTTCAGGATTGGTGCAGGGCAGATTGGGTTTGTCAGAAGAGGAAGCGTTAGTCATGGGTTTGATCTCTCTATAGTTAAGGACTCGGCGGCGTAGCACTATTACCAAATTCAAAACCATTGGCGGCGGCATAACGCTCCAAAAAACGCATGACGCGGGCAAAAAGGTCATCGGAATGCACTTCAAAACTACACTCTACCCGGGCTAGGTCATCATCATTTTTAAAATAAAATTTCATGCCCTTAGGAAACACTTGCAATTCCCCCTCTTCATCACGCAACCATAGACTATCCGAACCTGCCGTAAAACTGCGCATATTTTCCATCGCTTGCATCCGCTCAAATACCAAAACAACGACCCGCATTCCGGTTTGTTTAATCTTACGCAGACTGATTTCGGTGATGGTTTCTTCGAGTCCTTGAATAAATTGTACAGATATGGTCACAGGTGCGCCTTAAGCAGAGTTTTTCTAGTGTACCGCGTGCCAGCTGCTTAGGATTTGCTGAACAGACGAAAGTAACTAGAGGTAAACACTTCTTTGAGCGGAAATAACAGATAGGTCAAGGGGTTAATCGTGACGATAATATTGCGCAGATCCCGCCGTGCCCAGAAGATAATGCCTTTAGCCACCTGTGCTGCTGACATGACGCCATAGGGATTGAGCGTACTTTTGAAGGAGCCGAGAATCAATTTGCGCACGACACAGGGTGCACGCAAGCGTTTTAGGGTAACCAATTCACCTAAAGCGCGTTTACTTAATTCGTAGAGAGGGCTGAAGGCTGGCATCACTTCTGCTTCTGAGGTGTTGACCCAAATTTCTTTGCGGGCTTTGGCATCAAAGCCTTGGACTGTTTTAAAAAATAGATCGATCAAACGCACGGCTGAAAACGTATTGACCCTGTAGACCTCATCAATTGCCTGGGGATCGCAGGCACCGTAGACATTGAGACCATGATTGATAATCAAAATATCGGCTTTTTGTAAATATTCGGCCAGTTGGTCTTCTTGGTCAATGCGCCAAGTGATTACGGTTACACCGGGCAGGTCTTCGGGTAAAGCTGAGCTAGTCAAGGCAATGACTTTGGCTTTTTGTCCCTGCAATTCGCGGATCAAGGCTTGCCCTAACGCGCCCGAAGCGCCTGTAATAGCTACTGTTTTGCCTTTGAGTGAGACGGATGTGCCGAGGATTTGATCAACCAAGGGAAATACGCCACTGTAATAAGCATTGACGTTATCAAAGTGATGTCGCCAGTGATAGGAACGATTGACCCACCAGCGACCGGGAACCGCATCGAGTATGCCCGGTTGATGATTAACATCAGTATCTAGCGTGCCGGTTACAAAGCGTTTAGTGGCTCCCAGTAGAAATAACCCCGCATACCCTACGCCCACCCAGAGACCAGAAATTTGGGTAAACAGAGCGATACTACCCAAAATACTAACCAATAACACCGACTCAACGATGTCGTGATAGAGCTGTGATTTACGATAAAGCTCTATCGAGACCACGCTCAAATCCCGACGATAGGCCGCATGGTGCCAGTTATGCCATTTCGCAAGCTGCGGCACCTGATGACACAGCGCGTGATAGCCATCACGCACAACTTCCGCCAACAGTAAGGCAAACCCAGCCCACAACACAAAATTTAGCATCGCTTAAATCTAACTCCCTGCTGCCATCCTACCTGACGGGCTGTCAGTACCCTCATAATGTAACGGCTTATCATAGAAGACATGGGCGCCAACATCTCGGTTAAAAATTTAGGTAAAGTCTATCCGGTAGCCGTTAAAGAACCGGGCTTTCAAGGCACAATCCGGCACTTTTTCCAGCGTACCTATAAGCAAGTCGAGGCGGTCAAGGACGTTTCCTTTGAGATTGCACCGGGTGAGATTGTTGGTTTTTTGGGGCCTAATGGGGCAGGCAAGACCACCACACTCAAAATGCTGACAGGGCTGATTTATCCGTCCTCAGGGGTTGTCACCGTGGCGGGGCATGTGCCATTTCAGCGGGAACGGGAATTTTTGCAAAATATCACCCTGGTCATGGGACAAAAGCAGCAGCTGATTTGGGATTTACCAGCTCTCGATTCCTTGCGGGTTAATGCGGCGGTCTATGGGTTGAGCGATAGCGTTTTTGCGGAGCGTCTCGCAGAATTAACCAAGATGCTGAGTTTGGAGGGCAAGCTCACCCAAGCTGTGCGCAAACTATCCCTCGGTGAACGCATGAAGGCGGAGCTGCTTGCGGCCTTGATTCACCGTCCTCAGGTCTTATTTTTGGATGAACCGACGCTGGGGCTAGATGTCAATGCTCAAGTGGCGGTACGTGAGTTTTTGCAGGAATATAATCATCGTTATGGCGCTACGATTTTGTTGACCAGCCACTATATGGCGGATATTACGGCACTATGTAAACGGGTTTTGCTAATTTATCAGGGAGCTTTGGTCTTCGATGGCGCCTTAGAAGATTTGGTTGAGCGGTTTGCACCCTGCCGCGAGGTCAAAGTCGAACTTGCTGAAGCTGTCCCCGCCGAGAAGCTCGCTCATTATGGTGAAGTTAAAGCAATTGAAGGCCGCTCAGTACGCTTTATTATGCCCCGCGCTGAGATGACGCATAATGTCTCACGCTTGCTCACCGAGCTTGAAGTGGTGGATTTGACGGTCAGTGACCCGCCGATTGAGGAAGTGATCGGGCAAGCCTTCACCTCAGGGATGCAGCCATGAAACTAGCTTTCAATCAAGCCCAAGCTCTGCTCACGGTTTACTATGCCTATATGGTGGAGTATCGCGCCGAATTGGTGCTCTGGGCTTTATCGGGGAGTTTGCCGTTTATCTTGATGGGGGCGTGGACTCAAGCGGCGGCAGGGGGTAACTTCGGGCTGAGTGCGGTGGAATTTGCCCGTTATTTTTTAGCGGTATTTGTTGTGCGCCAATTTACCGTAGTCTGGGTAATTTGGGATTTTGAGCGTGAGGTAATCGAGGGCAAATTATCACCACGCTTGTTGCAACCGCTTGATCCGGTTTGGCACCATGTAGCTTCTCACTTGGGCGAACGTTTGGCACGCTTACCGGTGATTGTGTTGTTGGTAGTTTTCTTTTTTGTACTTTATCCATCAGCTTTTTGGATACCTCAGGTCACACAGATCCTCTTAGCAGTGCCAGTGATTATGGCGGCTTTTGCAGTACGGTTTTTGATACAATATACGCTAGCTTTACTAGCTTTTTGGACAGAACGGGCTAGTGCTTTAGAAGAACTTTGGTTTTTGATTTATCTGTTTTTATCGGGCTTAATCGCGCCCCTAGAAGTTTTTCCGCCGCTAATTCGCACCATCGCCCTCTGGACACCATTTCCTTATTTAATTAGTTTTCCGGCTAATTTACTGATTGGTTTACCGGTCAATTGGGGACAAGCAGGCTGGGTGATGGGAAGTTGGAGTCTGTTCTTTTGGGTACTCAACCGTTGGCTTTGGCGTAAGGGTTTACGCCAGTATTCGGGGATGGGGGCATGAAGCGTTATCTCAAAACCCTGGGGCTTTTTTGGCAAACAGCTTTGGCTGCGGAGCTAGAATATCGGCTTAATTTTTTCTTGGCGGCACTTACTAGTTTGGGTAATTTGATTGGTAGCTGGTTTGGGTTGTCATTGTTTTATCGTGGGGGCTATCAGTTTCAGGGCTGGAAATGGGAAGAGGCGTTGATTGTACTTGGCATCTTCACGTTACTTGAGGGTTTTTCTAACTCTTTTTTGAGTCCTAATCTCAGTCGTATTGTGCAACAAGTACAGCAAGGAACCTTAGATTTTGTATTGCTCAAACCGCTCAATTCACAGTTTTGGCTCTCGACCCGGACGTTATCACCGTGGGGCTTACCCGATGTGATTTTTGGCCTAGGGTTGATTTTTTGGGCGGGTCATCGTTTGCAATTACAGCTATACAATTATCTGGCTAGTTTATTCCCGCTCTTTTGTGGTCTTGTGTGTCTTTATAGTCTCTGGTTTATTTTGGGTGCGACGAGTATTTGGTTTGTCAAAATTCAAAATGTCACGGAGGTGTTGCGGGGGTTGTTGGAGGCGGGACGCTATCCAATGGTGGCTTACCCGGTTGCTTATCGCTTCTTTTTTACCTTTGTGATCCCAGTAGCTTTTTTGACTACGGTTCCGGCTCAAACCTTGCTCGGACGCGGTGAGTTGGTGTGGCTGGTGGGTGGGGCTGGTTTGGCAGTGGCCTTACTCTTATTTTCTAGTTTGTTTTGGCGGTTTGCTTTACGATTTTATACCAGTGCTTCGAGTTAGCTTAAATGGTGAAAGCCCCAAATTCATGAAGAAACTTAAAGATTGCTAAGATTTCTGTGACCGACCGCAATAAGATTTCGCTGTGCATCGCTTTATTGCTATGGACTGTCGATGTTGGCAGGTGAAGATGAGCTGCCCCATGCTCTACTTCAGTCAAACTGAAAAGTATTGACTGAAATATTTAGTATGCACAATATCCTCAATCAGGATTTTTTACCAGTTACATTCATCTGGACAACTCTTACTACTGACCAGTCCAGACGATGCGCTCCGCCTCCCGAATCGCTTTGCCACGAGTACATACTAGATCGATAGCTGCTCTCATGTGCTTTTCTGCTTTGCGAGTAAGGCGGGAGATTCCGAAACAGTGCAATATTTCCCGTGCTAGATCGCTTTCTGGCAGGGAGATTGCCCTAGAAAGTAGCCATTCTGCCGCCGCCGCTGCTTCTACGGGCGAGATCAGCTCTGTATCCCGCAACCAACCATCAGTGGCGACTCCACGCACTACTTGCCAATCGTTAGGAGAAGTATTCTTTGACCAAAGAAAATTCCCGTCGATCACAAGTTCTCTACTCATAGCGAGCTTCTCAATCTCTTGAACAAAATGTCTGCGAACACGAACCGTTACTCTTGTTATACACTTTCCGCTTATAGAATAAGGTATGGTAAAGAACCTCAGTCTTGTGAACCACCTGAGTGTGGAAGAATTAGAAAAGCGCTACCGCCAAGCAACGGACGGGGTGGAACGCACCCACCTGCAAATTATTTGGTT
>JBBRQP010000003.1:0-71170 GCA_038226175.1 Gloeobacterales cyanobacterium | reverse complement strand
TGTTTTTTGCGGGTCTCTTTCATCTCATTGCTCCTGTTGGTGTCCAGTTTACGGAGCAGGAGACTCGCTTAACTAGCTGTCCAGTTTTCTGGATCCACTATAAGATAATATAGCTCGATACTTATTTCCCCGACAAAATTTTTACCAGATTGGCTCTCAGAATACCCGATTGTACCTATTCTTATACGGCAGACTTTGTTTATGTCGACGAAACCCATAATTTATACATAGATATTGAAATTGATGAACCCTATATATATGGTTCTGGTGAACCTATTCACTATTTAGGGAAAGACGACCAACGCAATACCTTCTTCATGAATAAAGGTTGGGTAACAATTCGCTTTGCAGAAAAGCAGGTCTGCCAAACGCCTGATCAGTGCTGTCTATTCATCGCCGAACAGATCCACCAATTACTCCAACAACCTATTCCCATTACTCTTCAAAAGTACGGACATCCTAAGCCGATTTTGTGCTGGACTGAGCAGGAGGCTCGTCAAATGGCGTTTGAAAATTATCGCAATCAATATTAGGGTTATTGATTGCATCGCGCTTACAACTGTTTATCTAGCTTTTTGATGCAGATATGCACATCTATTACACGGGCAATACGACCCGCAAGCAAGCACCACCTTGCGGCAAATTACTAGCTTGGACTGTTCCTTGATGGGCTTGGATAATTTCTCGCACTAGCGCCAAACCCAAGCCAGTTCCGCCAGTTTGCCGAGAACGCGCTGGGTCAGCCCGATAAAATCTTTCAAATACCCGTTCTAAGTCTTCGGGTGGAAAGCCAGCACCTTGGTCTTGTAAATCTATGATGACTTGGGTGGGATTTTGGACTAAGCACAATAATAATTGACTACCAGAAGGACTAAATTTGACGCCATTATCCAGTAGATTCAGGAAAGCTCGGTGCAAGAGAGCCGGGTCAGCTTTGATTTCTAACACAGCGGGCGCTTCGATGACCAAAGTTATCATCTTAGCTTGTGCTAAAGGCTCCAGCATTTGCCAGCATTCGCGCAGCAATCCTACGATATCCAAGGTTTCTGAGTGCACTTGGATTTGGCGGTCAGTGGCAATCTGCTGTAAACACAACAAGTCATCAACCAATGAAGTCAAGCGTTGTACTTCTTTGAGTAAGCGCTCAAGCCAACGCCCATGTTCTGGCTCGACCCGATTTTTGAGCATTTCCATAACTAAATGCATGGCGGTGAGCGGCGTTTTTAGCTCGTGGGCAACATCAGCCGTCCATTGATCCCGACGGTTGGCCAAATTAACTGCTTCATGACGGTCTTCCAAAAAGATGCCCACAGCTCTGCCTTGGAGCGGTAAGGTCGTAACGCGTAAGGGCTGCTGCCCGACAGGCGAAGGGCAAGACCATTCTTGCGTTTGATGACTACCTGACTCACGGGTGCGCTCAACTAAGTTATCCAATTCCCAAGAACGGACTTCTTCAATCAGAAGACGCTGTTGTCCCGGATTAAGCCCCAAGAGCTGGGCAGCACGCGGGTTGTAATCAAGTAAACGATTATCTTGATCGACGGCCAAATAACCTAGGGGTAATCCAGCAAGAAGGGTACGGGTGTTTGCAAGCTGTACTTGAAGTTGTTCCATATCTTGAGCCTGTCGGTCGAGAAGTTGGCGCACTTGACTCATGTTCGTAAATCCCTTGGTTGTCTGCTTAGATAAAATAAATTGCAACTGGCGTTGTCCACGCAGATACATTGCCAATGCACCCAAAGCCAGACCTAGCAGATAAAGCCCTAGATAGCCGATCAGCATCAGCCGAAGCGATAGCCGAATCCCCGTACAGTGACGAGATATTCGGGATGGCTAGGGTTGGGTTCAAGCTTTTCGCGTAACCAGCGGATGTGTACATCCACCGTTTTGCTATCACCCATAAAGTCAGGTCCCCACACGCGCTCTAGCAGCTGGTCACGTGACCAAACACGGCGGGGATTACGCATAAATAATTCGAGTAGACGAAATTCTTTAGGCGATAACTCCACCGGAATTTCACGTACTACGACCCGACATTCGTCAGGATCAAGAGAGATTTCGCGGCAGCGCAGCGAAGGAACTTGTACAGCATAATTTTGATGACGGCGCAGTAAAGCTCGGCAGCGGGCAATCAATTCACGCATCCCGAAGGGCTTAGCTAAATAATCATCAGCACCAACTTCGAGGCCTGCCACGCGGTCAGTTTCTGATGATTTGGCAGTCAGCATCAAAATCGGAATATTATTGCCCTCTTTGCGTAAGAGCCGACACATATCCATGCCATTGAGAGCTGGGAGCATCAAGTCTAAAACAACCAAGTCCAAGTTTTCTGCTTCTTGGATCAGAGTCAGTGCCTTGCGTCCGTTATCGCAACTGAGCACTTGGTAGCCTTCGTCTTCAAGGTTGAGTGCCACAGTCTCGCGGATTAGGTCTTCGTCTTCAACGACCAAAATCGTTGTACTCATGGACAAACTCCTCAGATCAGTCAGTTTAAGATTACCACATCCCCTAAACCCCAAGAAAATCCTCAAAGCCCGCCCCCGATGTATGTCGAAACAGGTAGGCGCGTTATCATGAATAAATGAGAACTTTTGTTAAGGAATCGCCATGACCCCCAGCCCGGTCACTGCTCTAGAACAGGTACAAGAGTCCTTGAACTCCCTGTTATCCCAGCAGGCTTTCGCTCAGATTGCCCAATCACCCGAACTCAAGGCTGAGTATCTAGCCCGCCTGCATTGGCTCGAAAGCTATGCCGTAGGTATGCTCAAAACTAAGATGCATCAGCTACCAACCCGCGAATTACAGCTTAAAATGGCACGTCATGCTGCCGATGAATTTAAACATGCTAAGTGGATTGCCGAACGCCTACAAGAGCTGGGCTATGAAGCCAAAGTAGGGATCACAGATCCTTACACGGCGGGTGTATTTGCGGCTTACGAAGCAATGCCTTGGCAAAACTTTTTTTTGCAGCTCTATGTCGCTGAGACGCGTGGTGCTAAGGATATGATGATTTTCAAACAGCAGCTAGGCGATGACCCCGCAACTTGTGACCTGCTCGATCGTTTGCTCGCCGATGAGACCAATCATGTGGGTTATCTAGGAGCCGCTCTCAAAATTGAGTTAGACCGTGATCCCCAACTGGTCAAAGCCTATTACAAACAGGTCTGGCGCGAAAAACTCTCCTACCTAGGGGCGATGACTGGTATTGTCGGTCGTTATCTCAGTGGTAACCGTGATGCGATTCCAGAAACCATGGCCTACTAAGCAAAAAAAGGGGTTCCAAAAAACGGTAAGCTATTGCTACTGCACTCTTGAGTGACCCTTGCGCCCGATTATCTTGGCTGGCAACTGGAAAATGTATAAAACTCAGGCTGAAGCCCTGAACTTTTTCCAACAATTTTTTCCCCTAGTTCATGCTGATGCCCGTAGTCGCAGTCGGATTGTTTTTGGCTGTCCGTTTACGGCCTTAGCAGCTTTACAAGCTCCCATGACCAAACAAGGTCTGAGTCTCGCCGCCCAAAATATCCACTGGGCTGATCAGGGAGCTTTTACGGGAGAAATTTCTGGATCAATGTTGACGGAGCTAGGGGTGCAGTACGTAATCATTGGTCATAGTGAGCGCCGTCAGTATTTTGGTGAGACCGATCAGACTGTTAATTTACGGCTTCAGGCTGCACAACGCCATGGTCTAACCCCAATTTTGTGTGTGGGTGAAACTAAGAGCGAACGGGATCATGGCATCACCGAAGCTCGGATTACGGATCAATTAAGCCAAGATTTGGTGGGCATAGACCAAGGGCGGCTGGTTATCGCCTATGAGCCCATCTGGGCGATTGGTACTGGTGAAACCTGTGCGGCTAGTGAAGCTAATCGGGTAGTTGGCTTGATTCGTAGTCAACTTAATCATCAAGATGTACCGATTCAGTACGGCGGCTCCGTCAAGCCCGATAATATTGATGAGATCATGGCTCAATCAGAAATTGACGGCGTTTTGGTGGGGGGCGCGAGTCTGGAAGCTGCGAGTTTTGCACGGATTGTCAACTACCAAAAAAGCTAAGTAAACAGCAGTTTAGTTCAAAAAATTTCCTAGAGTCTCTGCTAAGTACCAACTTTCAGGTCAAATAGCCCTGTAAAGTTTTATAGTATTTTTAATAGTATTTTTACTATTCTTAAGATTCACATGAAATCATTGTTGGTAAGTTAGTTTCTGCTCGGAGGCTCAGACCATGGATTTGACGCAAGTTTCCAAAACTGTAATTGACTTAGTAATCCAAGTTGGGTTTAAGATTCTTGGCGCAATAATTGTTTATGTCGTCGGACGCTGGCTGATTGGTTTTGTGATTGGACTCATTCAGACCGCTTTGACCAAACAAAAAATAGATGCGACCTTAGTCCGTTATGTGGTCAATATCATCACAGTTGCTGCCAATATTGCCCTAGTTGTAGCCCTGCTGGGTTATTTTGGGGTAGAGACAACGACTTTTGCAGCATTTGTGGCAGCAGCCGGTATTGCCATCGGAGCCGCTTGGAGTGGTTTACTAGCTAACTTCGCAGCGGGCGCTTTTATCATCATCTTGCGTCCTTTCAAGGTCGGAGACTTTATCTCAGCTGGTGGGATTATTGGTACTGTCCGCGAAATTGGTCTGTTTGTAACCACGATTGATACGCCAGATAATGTACAAACCTTTGTCGGCAACAACAAAGTTTTTGGCGACAATATCCAAAACTTTTCGACCAATCCTTATCGTCGTGTCGAACTAATGGCTCAGATCGGTCATAGTGTTGACCCCCAAGATGCCATCACGCGTCTTAAGGCTGGCCTAGCTCTCATTCCTAATGTGCTTACCAGCCCCGCCCCCGATGTTGAAGTCTTAGAATTTACTGCTTTTGGACCGGTTCTTGCCGTTCGCCCCTACTGTAATAACGATAACTACTGGCAAGTTTATTTTGATACTAACAAGCTCATTTGTGATGCCTTTGGTGCAGCTGGTTACCCAGTTCCGGCTCAGCAAGTGATCGTCCGTAACGGCTAACATGCCCTGATCCCGGCTTCCTCGTCTGCCAAGGCGATAGGGGCTAGGAGGGTTGAGGGACTGCTACAGTAAAAAAAAAGAGGCATTAACGTGACACAACCGATTCCGATAGTGGTAATCGGCGCTGCCGGCAAGATGGGGCAGGTCGTGATCAAAGGCGTACACCAAGCGGCGGATATGACCTTGGTGGGCGCAGTGGATACTTCATATCAAGATCAGGATGCAGGAATTTTGGCAGGTATTGGTGAGATTGACATACCGATCACCGGTGATCTCAAAGGCACCTTAATGATGTGTGCCCAGGAACGTATCCCGGGAGTAATGGTGGACTTTACCCATCCGAGTGTAGTCTATGACAATATTCGTGAAAGTATTGCTTTTGGCATTCGTCCGGTGGTAGGTACGACGGGTTTGAGTACGGCTCAGCTCGAGGAATTAAGTATTTTTGCCGAAAAAGCCAGTATGGGTTGTGTAATTGCGCCAAATTTTGCCCTCGGGATGATTCTCATGCAACAAGCGTCTACCCGCATGGCGCAATATTTTGATCATGTCGAGATTCTTGAGTTACATCACAATGAAAAGGCCGATGCGCCTAGTGGCACTGCTCTCAAAACTGCCGAAATGATCGCTGGTTTGGGTAAAGAATTTAATATACCCTTGGTCAAAGAAAAAGAATTACTGGCAGGGGCACGCGGAGCTATGGCCGAAGACGGCATTCGTATTCATTCGATACGTCTGCCCGGTCTGATTGCCCATCAAGAAGTAATTTTTGGGGCGGCTGGGCAAACTCTCACCCTGCGTCACGATACAAGTCACCGTGAGGCCTATCTGCCTGGGATTTTGTTGGCAATCAGAAAAGTAGTTCAGCTCAAAAATCTGGTTTATGGCCTAGAGAAGTTGCTGTAAAAAGCAACTCAAGGGCTTATTGATGCGGGCTTACATAGCGTTCCATCAAGTAACCTAGGCAATCTTGACGGATAACTTGGGTATTGAGCGTGAGCATAGCTGGCATCAGGGGAATAATCGTGTAAAGCGTGTCCTTTTCGAGGACACAATAGCGGTCATAGAGATTTTTGCCCGTGTGGTTTCTAATTTCTAACTTAGCTAAACTACCAGGACATATCTGAGCAAGAGGTGTATGAGCAGGAAGTTCCTGAAAATTAAGCTGATCCAGGTCTGGACGAAAACAAATATCTTTAGTTTTATCCCCAAAACCAAAGGTCACATCAGGCGGAATTTTGATAACTGCTGCGGTATGAAATAGATTTAAATCGTGCGCAGGTACGGGACGTTTGGGTAAATCAGACAGATGCAAACAGGCTTCGAGATACACAAACGCTTTTTCGACTCCATAATCTGAACCAGTTTTGCCACACTCCAGAACGACCGAAGGACAAAATTCAGCAAAGACAGCAGATTGGAGAGTATCAGGCTCAGGTAAATAAACCACCGTCCGGCTAAATAGCGTAGCCAAATGTAGTGAGGCATCATCTAGACGACTGACACAGGTATAGTGCGGATTAAGCCCCGTGTTGTTGTGGATATCGATACTAGCAAAAACCCCCCGCGTCCGCATGATTTGCACAACCTGCTGGGTCATCTGCTGCTCTGGGGTTGTACCCGGTCGCCAGATGCGGTTGTAATCAGGCTGCTGATCAAGATGCCGCACATTTATCCGTGCAGCGCTCACATTGCCAATAAATAGTGATAGAGCCCGTGGTAACAGTTTACCCTGATAGGCACGCAAAAGCTCACGTACGGCTCGCCAGCCTGTATCCTCATTGCCGTGGAGGAGGATCGAGACAAATAAGGCTGGTTCACGCTTGCCCCTGAGGTGAATGAGCGTTGGTTGGGGTAATAGTTCGTGAAGTTGATGGGTCTCCCGGTTGAGTAAACCTTCAGGTAATGCTTCGAGCACCGTCAACATTTAGCCATCCCATTCGTGCACAGCAGCACCACTTTTTTGATGTTTTAGATAAACCCGGGTTAATTCATGCATGTTAGTTCCGTATTTTTGCACAAAGTTACGCTGCCAAACCGTGCCATTTTGTCCGGTCATAAGTCGCGCAGCCATAATCCCCAAAAAGTAATCCCGATCAACGGCGTCTAACCCCAACAAATCTAGTCCCTGATAAGCCAAAGGGAGAAGCTTTTCCTTAAGCAAAAGGTCAACTGGCCAGATTTTGCCATCTAGCCACCGGATCTGAGCCGCTAAGCCATGCTGTGCTGCGGTATAAAAATTATTACGGGCTGTAGCAAAATTTAACTGGTACTCAGGGGCACTTTCTTGGGTCGCAAGCACCTGGATCAGGCCATAAAATAAGGCAGCATTAGCAATATTATCAACCACACTAGGCCCTGCAGGAATCACTCGATGTTCGAGACGCAGATGGGGCTTACCATCGCTCTCGAAGCCAATCAAAGGACGGTTCCAACGCCAAATCGTACCATTATGGAGCCGTAGATGGTTGAGCCGCTCATCGGTTGCCGTGTCTTCGGTACACATCGGTAAGAGTATAGGATATAGGGCTTGATTTTCTTGGAAGCATTCGAGTAGTGAGTCTTCGGCATAACCTGTCCCAAAGGTGACGCGCTGAAGATGGGCCTCAGTGGAACAACCTGATACCGCTTGTTCAAATAACGGAATGCGTGTCTCCGCCCAGAGGTCTCGTCCAAATAAATAGGGAGAATTTGCCGCTACTGCTACCATCGGGGCAGAAAGGATATGAGCTGCATTATAAAACCGTACAGCCTGCTCTGGATTAACCTGTAAATGCACCTGAAACGAAGTTGCAGCAGCTTCGACCATCAGGTCATCATGGACTGTGTTGAGAACTTCCCGCCCCTGAATTTGTAGCCGAATCGGTTGAGATTGGCGCAAGCGTAGCATTTGTTCGTTGAGAGCTCGATAGCGCACCAAGGGTGACATGTGTTTGAGGCACAGCTCACTTTGTTGCACCGTCGGTAAGATACCAATCATGACCAGCTCAGCACCTAAGGTTTGGGCGACAGCCGTACCATGTGCCCAGGTCTGGGTGAGTTCGTGATACATCCGCCGCAAAGCATTGCCAACTAAGGGCTGAGGACTGCTATTGAGTTCGACATTAAACTGCGCTAACTCAGGCACCATCAGCGGGTCTGCCATCGCCGTGAGATAGCGTTCATTCCAGGGTGCGGGTGCAAAATTTTTATCTACCAACCAGGCTTCGAGTTCCATACCCGCCACTTCGTCATGGCGGACAAAGTGTTGCTGCCCAAACCATTGGGCGACTAGAGCAGTTTCTTGGGCTAGTTTTTCTCGAAAACGGCAAAAATCAAGATCACTGAAGTGACTCGTAGCAATTTCTTGACCCATAAGGGGAAGCTCCCTGCGCTTTTCTCAGTTTCGCATGCGGTCTGGCCGCTCTTACATTTACCTAAAGATCCCTGTTTTAGACCCTTTAGCCTGTGGAAAACCTGTGGAAAACTTTACGTTTTCTGTGGAAAACCTGTGGAAAACTCAGCCTAGTTTTCCACAGAAAATTTTAGCCTGTGGAAAACTATTTTTTTATCCACAGGTTTTCCACAGGGCCTGTGGAAACAGGATCACCACACCATAAGGCTTTCAGGAGTTATCCACAGTTTCCACAGCCTATAATACTACTAATATAAGAAATATATTTTATATAAGAAGTAAAGAAGAACAGCCTAAATTCTCAGAATGGGCTTATTTATCTAAGCTAGTGATCAAGCAATAAAGCCTAAGAGAACAGCCTTTTTAGAAAAATATAACGATAGTTCCGTAGCGCGCCGGACTGGTGATGCCAAAACCGCAGAGCTGTTCTGAGAGCTGTGCCTTAAACTAGAAGACGAAGTACGGTAACCAGCATCATGAGCATCGAAGTAGGCCAAATTGCACCTGATTTTTCGTTACCGGGTTCTCAGGGTGATATTCGCCTGAGTGACTATCGTGGTCAAAAAAATGTCTTGCTAGCCTTTTATCCCGGTGACTTCACGCCCGTATGTACGCAAGAGTTAACCTGCTTTGTCGAAGACTGGTCACAATTTCAGACGGCGGATTCTGTGATCCTCGGTATTAGCTCAGGCACTGTCGAAGCCAAAAATAAATTTGCCCAACAGTTACAAGCCCAATTTCCCTTGCTCAATGATGCCGACAAAAAAGTGGCTCAGCTTTACGATGTGAGTGCCTTATTTGGCATGGTGGTTAGTCGCGCCTACGTCATCGTCGATAAGCAGGGCATCGTCCGTTACAAACACACCGAAGGCATTCCTATTTTTAAGCGTGAAAATTCGGAATTACTCAAAGAACTAAAGTCATTGGCCTAAATCTCGCTACTTTCGTAGGGCTAACGGTTGTGCCTTATAGTGAGAGGGATTCGAGAGGTACACCATGTCTCAATATGTGCCCGGTCTAGCAGGCGTACCCGCGACCCGCTCTAATATCAGTTTTATTGACGGTCAAGTGGGCGTTTTAGAATATCGCGGCATCAGTATTAACCAATTAGCCACCCAAAGTACGTTTCTGGAAACAGCTTATTTATTGATTTCTGATCATCTGCCGACCCGCGCTCAATTAGAAAAATTTGAAAATGATATTCGCCTCCATCGCCGCGTCAAATATCCGCTGCGAGACATGATTAAATGCTTTCCTGACCAAGGACACCCGATGGATGCTTTGCAAGCCTGTGTGGCTGGTCTAGGGTTGTTTTATCCCTTAGGTGAGCAGCAGCTGACCGATGAAAGTTATGCCTATGAAGTAACCACACGGCTTTTGGCCAAATTACCTACGCTTGTGGCGATGTTTCATCAGATGCGCCAGGGCAATGACCCGCTTGCGCCGCGTGATGACCTGGATCACAGTGCTAACTTTTTGTATATGCTCACCGGACAAGAGCCTGATGCACGGGTAGCCAAAATTTTTGATACTTGTTTGATTTTGCACGCGGAACATACGGTTAATGCTTCGACCTTTGGGGCTTTGGTCACTGCTTCGACTTTGGCTGACCCTTACACCGTGATTACCTCGGCACTCAGTACGCTCTCAGGTCCCTTACATGGCGGTGCTAATGAAGAAGCCTTACGTATGTTTCATCGCATTGGTGCCAAGGAAGCCGTATTTAGTTTTATCCAAGGGCGGCTCGAGCGCAACGAAAAAATCATGGGGCTAGGTCATCGGGTCTATCGCACTAAAGATCCCCGGGCGATTATTATGCAACGCCTAGCTGAAGACCTGTTTACCCACTTTGGCTTGAGTCCGACCTATGAGATTGCCCTCGAAGTCGAGCATGTATGTCGTGATCTGCTTAGTCCCAAACAGGTTTATCCAAATATGGAATTTTATTCGGGAATCGTCTACGAAAAAATGGGTATTCCCAGTGATATTTTTACACCAATTTTTGCAATTTCTCGGGTAGCAGGGTGGCTGGCTCACTGGAAAGAACAACTCAAAAGTAACCGTATTTTTCGTCCTGAACAAATCTATGTTGGGCAACGCCATCTGGTCTATACGCCTCTTGAAGAACGCGCTGGCCTGCCCCTACCCGAAATCGAAGAAGCCGAAATCCCGCCGACTCCGACACCAGTTATTGCGGCACCTGTGGCTCAGTCAGCCTATGTGCCTGGTCTAGCGGGTGTTCCGGCGACGCGCTCCAATATTAGCTATGTCGATGGCGAACAAGGACTTCTGGAATACCGGGGCATCCCAATCTTAGAATTGGCGCGCTACAGCAACTTTATGGAAACTGCCTATTTGTTGATCTATAGCTATTTGCCTAATGCCGAACAATTACGCCAGTTTGAAGAAGAAATAAAGCTCCAACGCCGGGTTAAATATCCGATCCGCGACATGATCAAGTGTTTTCCTGACCGGGGACACCCGATGGATGCTTTGCAAGCCTGTGTGGCGGCTCTGGGCTTATTTTATCCGCTCGGTGAGAGCCAACAATTGACCGACGAAGCCTACGCCCGGGCGGCAATTATTAACCTCATTGCTAAAGTTCCGACCATGGTCGCCATGTTTCATCAGATGCGCCAAGGCAATGACCCGCTGCCGCCGCGTGATGACTTGGATCACAGTGCCAATTTTTTATACATGCTCACCGGACAAGAGCCTGATGCACGGGTAGCGCGGATTTTTGATATTTGCTTGATTTTGCACGCGGAACATACAGTTAATGCTTCGACCTTTGGCGCGCTCGTCACCGCTTCGACCTTGGCTGACCCTTACACCGTGATTACCTCGGCGATTGGTGCGCTCTCAGGTCCCTTACATGGCGGAGCCAATGAAGAAGCTCTAGCGATGTTTCAGCAGATTGGTCAGGCCGAGTCAGCCCGTGAATTTATCCAAGGTCGTCTTCAGCGCAAAGAAAAAATCATGGGGCTAGGCCATCGGGTCTATCGCACCAAAGACCCCCGTGCTGTGGTTTTGCAACAACTGGTCGAAGAGATGTTTACGTTTTACGAGCCGAGTCCTATTTACACTGTTGCCCTCGAAGTTGAACAGGTGTGTGAAGAACTTCTAGGCGAAAAGAAAATTTATCCTAATGTCGATTTTTACTCGGGCATCCTCTACGAAAAAATGGGTATCCCGATTGATGTCTTTACCCCGGTGTTTGCTATTTCGCGGGTAGCAGGGTGGCTCGCTCACTGGCGTATGCAACTGTCCAATAACCGCATTTTTCGGCCTACACAGGTCTATACAGGGTCGCGTGATGTGGTTTATTTGCCCTTTGAGCAGCGGGAGCTAGGTTAGCACTCTCCCTAGGCGATAAGGTATCGTAAAGAAAGCCGTATTTTGAGTTTGTGATGGGATTATCTGGACGTAGCCTTTCTGGTTTACTGACTAGCTTGCTTATTTTTGGTACAACTTTACCTGTTTTGGCCCGTCCAGAAGTTCTCAGCACTGTGACTTTACAGACGGTCTTACAATCTTCCGAACGCTCTGAGAAAAATCGTGCCCGTGATCTTTATCGTCACCCAGCCGAGACCTTAGCTTTTTTTGGTCTACGTCCTAAGATGACAGTCATCGAACTCTGGCCGGGTGGTGGCTGGTATACCGAGATTTTGGCACCACTTTTGGCGAAAAAAGGGCATCTCATTGTCACCAATTTTGACCCTAAAAGCACCGATCAAGATACAGCAACGTCGGTCGAAAAATTTAATCAAAAACTTGCAGCGCGTCCTGAAGTCTTTGGTAAAGTCCAAGTTGTAACGGTTAATCCTCCCGAGCAAATCACCCTAGGTCAAGCTAATTCGGCAGATATGGTGTTGACTTTCCGCAATATTCATAACTGGATCATCGGTGGTTTTGAAAGTAAAGTTTATGCAGCAGCCTATCGTGTTCTCAAAAAAGGTGGCATTTTGGGCGTCGAAGAGCATCGCGCACAACCTGATACCGATGCCCAAAAAATTGCAAACTACGGTTATGTTCCCGAAGCCTATGTCATTGCCGCCATCGAAAAAGCGGGTTTCAAGTTTGTTGGTAAATCTGAGATCAATGCCAATCCTAAGGACACCAAAGATTATCTTGGTGGTGTCTGGACTCTACCGCCCACACTAAGTCAAGGTGAAAAGGATCAACAAAAATATTTAGCCATTGGCGAAAGTGATCGCATGACGCTTAAATTTGTGAAGCCTTAATATTGATGGCACTGAGCAAGATTCGGCTCGAATTTTACCTCAACAACCTAGTAAGCATCCTGTAATTCATAGAAGTCGGGTGAGATATAGTCTTTGCGCAGAGGCCACCCTACCCAGTCTTCATTCATCAAAATTCGTTTGAGATTGGGATGTCCTTCGTAAACAATGCCGAACATATCGTAGTTTTCACGTTCTTGATAGTCAGCGGTTTTCCAGAGCCAATAGAGGGAGGGTAAGGTCGGATTTTGGCGGGACAAATAGACTTTGAGGCGTACATGGGGTGGATTTTTACCCTGATCAGTGATTTGGGTCAAATCATAAACACTAACGAGATCTGCGCCCGGTGCCGAGTCATAGGCCGCTAAACAGCGTAGATAATTAAACCCTGCTGTATAGAGGGCACTGCTGACTGCTAAAAGTTCTTGGGGCGAGACTTTAACGATCTCTACTTGCAGGTGGTCATAGGCTTCAAAATCCACGCTCAGTCCTTGCTCTCGTAACATTTTGGTCAGAGGCCCAACTTCGACGGCAATAACAGCTTCTGGCGTAGGTGTGGTTTCGGGTTCGCTCATGGGAGGTTCGATTATTGAAATACTCTCTTCAGTGTACCAAGGGTTTTAAGGAAGCGGGACTCAACTCAACGCTGTGGTGATGGCTTGTTGAACCTGAGGATGGTCTTCTTGTAGGGTTTTGAGGGGTTCGGTTTGTCCCATCGTGCCCAGAGCTTGCACTGCGCGTAATCGTAATTGCCAATCAGCATGGGTGAGATAGCGCGTCAGAATCGGAATTGACTCAGGTAAAGCCAATTGTCCTAGGGCCATTAAGGCAGCTTCTTCCTGCAAATCGCCTTGGGTAAGGGCGGTCTGCAACAAATCAAAGGCACGCGGATCACCTAATTCACCCAGAGCCGCCACGATACTAAAACGCACCATTGGTTCGCGGTCACGGTCATAGGCAGCTACCAAATCTGTAAAGGCTTCTTTTTCACCTAGATCACCCAAGGAAGCGGCAGCAGCAGCGCGGATATCAAATTCTGGGTCTTCAGCTAGACACCGTGTCAAAAGTTCTCGGGTTACTGGTGTGGCCTTTTGTCCTAACATACTGACGGCACTATAGCGGACACGGGTATTACGGTCAGCAAGGACGATCTCAAGTAAGGGAACGGCTTGGGCGGCAGGCAAGGCGCGTAGGGCGAGTACGGCTTTGATGCGGACACCGAGGTCAGGGTCTTGTAATTGTTCGCGTAAGAGCAGTTCATCCATGGCAAATAGGCCAAATCTGGCTTTTTTTATCCTAGACCGATCCGGTAATATCTCAAGACTTTTGTGCTTTGAGGAAAGTCATGATTTCTGGTTCTAAGGCTGGCAAAAAGCCATAACCGCGCATTTCGTGGAGAGCTTGTTCCAAATTCCAATGATCTTGCTGAAAGTGATAGAGAGAAATCATGACCCCAGTACGATCCCGTCCGTGCTGACAATGCAAATAAATAGGTTTTTTGAGATGAGCATCTTTGAGCCAAGTGAAAAAACTGACGATTTGCTGGGCATCAGGGGTTTTTGTCATCGGTAGACGTTTGTAGTCGAGACCGAGTTTAGTGGCGATCACCTGTTCCTGGGCTGGAGCCAACGGTAAATGAGGCGTAGCTAACTGACAGTGGGCAATTACCCGTTGTTGAATACTTTGCCCTTCTCTTTCACCTGCTCGCAAATCGATAATCGTGCCAATACCGAGGGTTTTGAGTCTTTGTAGGCCCGCTTCTGTAGGCGCGCTACCCCGATGAAACCAAGTAGGCAGAGTCGGGTTATCGCGCTTAAATAGTGGACTAACTAAATCAGAATTATATAAATCGATATCGCCAGGACGGTCACGACATTCAGCTAAAACTGGATAAAGTAGGGTACTTGCGCATAAACTTAGTGTGCCTAACCATTGCTGTAAGCTCATTACACCCTCTTGTTACTGTGCTCCAATCTATCAGTAACTGGGTACACGCGGGTCAACTGCACTATAGGCATCAATGCCGCCATGGAGGTTTTTGACTTGGGTAAAGCCTTGACTAATCAAATAACCACACATCTGCGCTGAGCGCATCCCATGATGACAGAGCACGATAGTTTCTTTGTTGGGATCAAGCAGTTCACTAATGCGTGAAGCCCACTGCCCAGATTCACTGAGGGAAAATCGCTGAAAACCAGGAAGTGCGGCAAGCTCCAATTCGTGAGGCTCACGCACATCAATGAGTTGGACTGTTTGATCAAGTCCACTTGCTTGTAATCGCTCTGCTAATTCTGCTGCCGTGATGATATCAAAGCTCATGGTCTGCCCGATTATGCCTGTCCTAGTGTAACGGTCTTGCACCGGATTAAGCCCCCCCGCCCCATAAATGGGGAGCCAGGGCACTCTTAGGAAAAGTTAAACTTTCAGAAATAAAGCGTTAACTCTCTTTCTCTTCTGAGCTCAAGTGTCCAAACCAAGTACCAGCTGGGCCTCGTCCCCCATTTATGGGGCGGAGGGGCTGTTTTCTACCTAAACTGGATGACCTTTTAGTCCTTCTTTGAGCACGCGCTTTAATACTTTACCCGTTGCTGACATCGGTAATTCGGCGATAAAAGTGATACGACGAGGACATTTATAATCAGCTAAACGTTCCCGACAATGGGCAATCAAATTTAATGATGTGACCGTCATTTCGGGCTTGACTTGCACAAAAGCATGAACTTCTTCACCACGCAAGGGATCATATTCACCAATGACTGCACAATTAGCAACCGCTGGATGCTCAAAGAGAATTTCTTCTACTTCACGGGAATAAACATTCATCCCGCCCGCGATTAGCATGTCCTTAAGCCGATCCACGATAAATAAATAGCCATCTTCATCGAGATAACCCAAATCCCCCGTGTGATACCAGCCATTTTTAAGCACTTGTGCCGTAGCTTCTGGTTGTTTGAGATAACCCTTAAATACATTAGGCCCCCGCATCAAAATTTCGCCCACAGTTCCGGTCGGTAGATGTTTTCCCGTATCAATATCGCCAATTGCCGCTTGCTGTCCTGCCAAAGGAATACCTACCGAGCCAATTTTGCGCTTACCAGCTAAGGGATTCAAAGTAGTCAAAGGACTGCACTCGGTTGGGCCATCCCCTTCCAAAATCACAGTCTGGAACTTTGCCTCAAAAGCGCGCAAAATCTCCACCGGAATTGGGGCACCACCAGAAAAACAAAAGCGTAATTTACTCCAAGAAACTTCTGCCGATGCCTGAAGCAAAGCAGCATAAAGAGCTGGTACGCCAATAAATACTGTGCAAGCAAATTCCTGTAAATGTTTGAGGGTCGTAGCTGGCGTAAAGCGTGGCTCCAAAAAAATACTCGCCCCTGCCCGCACACAAACCAACAGAGCCACATTCAGCGCGTAAGCATGAAATAAAGGCAATACACAATAGAGTCGGTCTGTGGGCGTAATATCAACGGTGCTGACAGCAACAGCAGAATCATAATCCAAATTTTGGCTAGTCAGCATCGCGCCCTTGGGGCGACCCGTCGTACCTGAGGTGTAGAGCACCGCGACGACATCTTCGGCTGCAACTGGATAAGGACTGAGCACAGGCGGCTGGGTAAAGAGTGCCTCAAAAGCCCGATCAGCCCCGCCTACAGCAATTACCGTACCCTTAAATTGCTGGGTGAGTCCCTCCATCCCTGCCAATAACGGCGCAAAGCCAATCAGTACCACCGCTTCACTATCTTGCAAAATATAAGCCACTTCTTGGGCTTTGAGTAACGGACTTACTGTTACCAGCTGTGCTCCTAGCCGCCAAATGCCATAGACTGCTAGCGGAAACGCCACAATATTAGGCAACATCACAGCTACCCGGTCACCAGCTCTCACACCCAAAGCCTGTAGCCCACCCGCTAGAGCCGCACTACGCTGTTGAAATTCTTGATAGGTCAGAGTCTGGTCTGGGGTCACAAAAGCTGGTTGGCTCGCCAAGGTCTGTGCAGAATGGTCAAGTAAGGACGCAAGATTCATCGAAGGCACAGAGATATGGTGTACCTTACAACCTACCAAAACACAACGTATCAAAACAAGACCGCAAAAACCATTACCCTACATACAGAACGCCTATTGTTTTTTATGTCTGTGCAAAACCTGTTCCCGTCTATTTACCGTTTCAAGCCCAACCGTGCCACCGGAGGGGGTTCTAGTTATCTGATCTTGCATGAACAGGGCAATATTTTGATTGATAGCCCAGCCTTTACTCCCGAACACCTCACGGCTATCCAAAACTTAGGGGGCTTAAGCTACTGGGTCTTCACCCATCGGGGCGCGATTGGCGAAGTTGAGACTTGGCTCAAGCATCTGCAACCCCAACTCGTGATCCAAGAACAAGAAGCGTACTTAGTCAATGCCCCGGTAGCCCTAGCCTTTGCCGAAGATCAAGAACTCGTGCCAGGTGTGTCCTTGATCTGGACACCAGGACATTCACCGGGCAGTAGTTGTGTCCTTTACGAGGACACACTATTTACAGGTCGTCATCTGCTACCTGATAGCCAAGGCTTACCACGCCCGCTTCGCCTTGCCAAAACCTTTCATTGGTCGCGTCAACTGCGTAGTGTTGCAAAGCTGCTCAAAAACTATACCTTCTCTCGCATCTGTCCAGGCGCTGCTATCGGACTCCTACGCGGCACACCCGCCATCGAAGATGCCCAAACCAAGCTCAGACAAACTCAATAGGTTCTTCCCCTCTCCCAACCTGGGAGAGGGGAGGCCAAAGGCTGGGGTGAGGGCTTCTTTATTCCCTACGCCGTCTGCGTTTAGGCGTTTGTGTACCAGCAGGCATAGCAACTTTGAGATTGAGCGGTAGTGTACCGGGATTGGTTAATTCGAGGATAACTATGGCATCGGGGATGTTAGTAGGTAGCGTAGTTAGCTCTTGTGTAGCTATGCCACTAATGGCTACCGTCGTGTCAGCTAAGGGTTGTGGATCGAAACCTTCAGCATTTTGAGGTTGTAGCGCATAGGCTTTGGCGGTAAATTTGCCGTCACGGGGGGTAATGGCGAAATTATAGGTCGCTTGCCCCGATTCTGGCATGATGTGCAAGCGTTCGGTTTTGCCAGGGGCTACTTCCAAAATCGCCGTCGTACCCAAATCCATCTGTGGACCGAGTAGATAGGTTTTTTCGGCAGGAGGGGGTATAGGCGCAACTGGCGGCGGTTCGGTGACCGGAGCTGGGGCTGGTACGGGTGGCGGGGGTTGGGTGCAACTTGTTAGTAAAACCAATACCAAACAAGTTTTGAGCAAGGAGCGCATGGGCAGATAGGAGTGGGTCATTCTGATATTAAGATGCCAAGGCGGTTACTAATCGCAAGATTTTGTAGCATTAACGCAACTAATTTATAAAAACTTAGCTTTTGAGCACCCTAAATGAAATTCATTTGTTAGACTCGGCTTAAATGAGCCGTGTGTCATGGACTTAGAGCAAGCCTTGACCAAAGTCTGCGAAGACCCGCGCTACCAAGCTACCTCGCCTCTCGAAGCGATTAAGGCACTTCATGAAGATGTGACTGAAGGGCTGTCAGCTTGGGTGCGGGGTAATCAAGCACGCTCTCGTGAAGAAATGATCGAAGCCTTACCTCGTCTTGTGGTGGCTCTACGGCTATTGGGTCTTGATCCCGTGGCAATTTTACAAAATAAAGCCCAACAAGTCAGTCAGCGTCAACGGGTTATGTGTGTGATCGGCAACCGGGTCGAAATTCGGGTTGGTGAAGAACTGCGGGGTAGTTGGACGATTTGGTCAGAAGAAGACCTGCGTGAAGTACACCGTCTTGCCGAAGAATTTGACTGCCAACTCGTCCATATGGACGAAGAAGCCAGTGGCGAACTCTATCACTCCGAGAGTCCGCCACCGCGCCGTCGCTAAAAGCCCTCAAGGATTTCTGACAAACACAAACGTCAATAGCGCGCCGACAAAAAAGCCCCCAGCATGCGCCCAGTAGGCCACGCCCCCTTGCTCTAAACCAATAGCCGTGCGAGTGCCCAGACTCGCCAGACCATAAAATGACTGCTGCACAAACCACCAGCCCAAAAAATAAAACGCTGAAACATTAAAAGGAAGAATCAAAAATCCCAGAGGTAAAACCGCCTGTACTTTAGCTCGAGGAAATTGGATGACGTAGGCTCCTAACACGCCAGCGATAGCACCACTAGCACCTAGGTTAGGTAAGTGAGAAAAAGGATTAAAGAAAATCTGAATCAGTGTCGCACCGATACCACAAAGCAAGTAAAAGCCTAAAAACCCCAAATGCCCCATCCGATCCTCGACGTTATCGCCAAAGATCCACAGATAGAGCATATTGCCGCCCACATGCAAAAAGCCACTATGTAAAAACATTGCCGTGACCACGGGTGTCAGGTGAGGCAAAGCCGCTAAATTGCCAGCTAAAAGCTGATCAAAAGCCGGACTAAGCTGGGCTGGCACCACGGCATAGGTCTGAAAAAATAAACCCAAGCGTGAACCCAGAGTCATCTCAAACAAAAAGACCGCGATATTAACCAAAATTAGGCCATAGGTGACAATCGGCACGGTAGCAGTGGGATTATCATCGCGCAACGGAACCATGCCTACCTCCTCAGCGTTTATCCAATTGCCTCACATCACCAAGCCCCCGTCAACCCCCAACACCTGACCGGTCATAAAGGCCGCTGCGGAGTCTGCGGCTAAGAAGCGAACAACCCCTGCTACTTCTTCTGCGGTACCAACCCGTTTGAGCGGAATGGTCGCAATAATCGCCTCAAGAGGTAAATCTTGGGTCATCTCAGTGGCAATAAAACCCGGTGCCACGGCATTGACAGTGATCGCTCGTGAAGCTAATTCTCGGGCAAGAGATTTAGTTAATCCAATCACCCCGGCTTTGGCAGCAGCATAGTTAGTTTGTCCGGCATTGCCCATCACCCCACTACTCGAAGAAATATTGATAATTCGCCCCGATTTTTGTTTGAGCATAATCTTACTGGCTTGCCGACAACACCAAAAAACCCCCGATAAATTTAAATTTAACACCGCTAGCCAATCCTCGTCTTTCATACGGATAATCAGACCGTCTCGCGTAATGCCTGCATTATTTACCAACACATCGAGTCGTCCAAAATGAGCCAAGGTTTCTTGAAATAGCCGCTCGACTTGTTCAAGCTGGGCAATATCGGCTTGCAGGGCAATGGCTTCGCCGCCTTCTGCTTGAATCAGGGCGACGACTTCTGCTGCGGCTGGTGCAGAGTGGGCATAATTAATAACAAGTTTGGCACCGTGACGCGCTAATTCCAGCGCAATCGCTCGCCCAATTCCCCGTGAGCTCCCTGTGACTAACGCGACTTTATCCTTGAGAATCATTACTATTTCCTAACCTGATGTAACTCT
This sequence comes from Gloeobacterales cyanobacterium, assembly GCA_038226175.1. Lineage (GTDB taxonomy): Bacteria > Cyanobacteriota > Cyanobacteriia > Gloeobacterales > Anthocerotibacteraceae > JBBRQP01. Next base: position 51,087 of record JBBRQP010000003.1, on the reverse strand, counting down.
AATTGTGCTACCAATTGGTTGCGTTGTTCACAGTAAAAAATGTCGATATTGCTTCTATCTCAAAAAGCTATGGTCTTGACCTAGTAAGACTTTCTAGCTAGATATCCGTAAAAATGCGTAGATATCTTCCAACTACGTGCCAAAGTATTAAAAAGACCCAATTTTGTTAGATTTTCTACCAAAAATGTTTGGACTTCGAGTCACCCTAACATTGACGCTCTGTAGTTAGAGTGCTAGTATTTACGAGAAAATTGCGATAGAACCCCCCATGCGTCGTTTCTGTTCCTGTGTGTTGGCAAGTGCTATATTTTTGAGCACGCCCGTTCTGGCTGAAAAGACTTTCTCCTTGGGAGCCGCCCGTTCAACTTACCGTGTGGGGTCGGGAGATGTCCTAAAAGTAGGCATCTACTATGCACCAATTTATGATGATTCCCTGAAGATTGCGGGCGAATATGCTGTCTTGCCGGATGGCACCCTTTCTCTGCCTTTGGTGGGCACGTTGCCTGTGGCAGGCTTAGAAGTCGCTGAGGTCACCAGCTTACTCAACGAACGCTACTCCACTTATTTCAAACACGCCGTGGTCTCAGTGAATCTGGGTGCCTTACGCCCAGTTAGGGTGATTTTGACTGGAGAAGTAGTTCATCCGGGTCCCTACGAACTTAAACCCGGTGGTACGCTCGGTACGTTACTTCAGACAGCAGGTGGTCTTGCTGATACGGCTGATGTGCGCCAAGTCCAATTGACCCGCGAATTAACCGGAACTAAAACCCTTAATCTCTGGGATTTGATCACAGAAAAAGCCGATAATCGCGATATTTTACTGGAAGATGGTGACCGCATTGCCATTCCCAAATCCCTCGAACCCAACAGTTCAGAAACGTCGTTATTAGCTAGCTCAACTCTTGGGCAAGGCAAACTAAAATTCCGCATCTTAGGGGATATCAACGCCTACGTTGCCCTTGATCCAGTAGCGGCTTATGTGCCAGTCGCTCTCAAGGAAGCTGGCGTACCTATCAACTCGATTAAAGATTTTGATGTGCAACTCGAGCGCGTGGGTAGTGATGGTCAAGTTACCAAAAAATTAATTCCTTCTGAAGAAATTGGCCTCAAAAAAAGTGATGCACTGTTACCCGGAGATGTCATTGTTGTAACCAAAAAAGGTAAACCTTTCAACGAAGCCATTTGGGAAGGTTTTCAGGCTGTTGTCTCGCCTTTACGTGACCTCATTTATACCCTTGTCCTCTTCCGTAACCTTCGCTAGGAATCCCCCATGAATGATTTATCTGTTCAATCCCAGCCGTTACCTACAAATCAACAGGACATTGCTCCTGTAGGTCAGGATCTTAATTTTTACCTTGGCATTTTTAGAAATCGCTGGTGGCTGATCTTACTCACAGGACTGGTGTGCGGCTCTTTGATGTATTTGCTTTCGGTTTCACAAACGCCTGTTTACGAAACTACGATTCGGATGCTCAAAGATACCACCGTTGATCTAGCGAGTCGTAGCATCGGCGATCCGAGAAGCAACGGTAGCAATATTTATGGACAGAGCATCTTTGATAATGGTGTTACCGGTGAAGAGATCATCCAAAGTCGGGCTGTGGTCAAAAAAGCCATTGACTCGCTACCCCTCTTTGCGGGAAAAGACCCGCGTGGTATCTCCAAGCAGCTTAATGTTTTGACCGATAAAGACAACCCGATTTTGACAGTGACCTATCGGGATTCCTCACCGGAGCGGGTACAACTGTTTTTAAATGGCCTAGGCAAAGCCTTTATTGCCCATGACCTTGAGACCAGACGGGCAGCAGCGCGTCAGACAATCGAATATTTGCAAGCAACGCTCCCCCAAGCCAAAGAATCCTTGAGAGACGCTCAGACCAAATACCAGCAATTTGTCAGCCGCAACTCAGAAATTTTACCTTCTGACTTACAAAAAGCTCTGTCTGAAAACTCCCTAGGCATCGACAAAGCAGTCCAAGATCAAAACCTAAGTCTTAAAAGCATAGACGGTACCCGTACCCGCCTCTACAGTCGTTTGGGTGGTGTGACCGAAGACCAAGCCCTCGCTTCCTCAGCGCTTAGTAATGATGAAAACTACCAAAAATTAGTCACGACATTGCAGGGTTACTACAATCAACTAGCTCTGTACAAGATTTCTTACACAGACAATTATCCCCCTGTCAAAGGTCTCAAAAGTCAAATCTCGATCACCGAAGAACTTTTGCGCAAGCAAGCCAACTCTATTTTAGGGGATGCACTCTTTCGTAATGCTCAAGTAGACCGGGGTATCACCACACCACGTAGTCGGCCTTTAGTAGATGGGACTGTTTTGGGAAGTGACGGCGGGGATTCGGTAGTAGAAGCTCCCGATACCAACCGTCCTAATTTGGTACCTACCAATCCAGTACGTAATTCATTGACCTCAGAACTGGTCGAAGCGGAAACGAAAATTGCTTCAACCCAGGCTTCTCTCGTGGCCTTACAACAGGCCAAACAAGAAGTGCGCCGCCGTTTGGATGGTATTTCAGCTAGGGTGATTGAGCAGGCAAACCTGAGTAACCAAGTCGAACGCAACTTGCAAGTTCTCAACAGTATTACCCAGCGTGTAGAAGACTACCGTTTGACGGCAGTGCAGCAAGTTTCTCCTTGGAGCTTTCTCGAAGAAGCTGACTTGCCTACCTTACCTATTGCACCTAAGCCTTTAAATAACGGTTTATTTGCCTTGGTTGGTGGTCTAGTTTTAGGTTTCTTGTTGGCTTATTACCTCGAACTCTCCAACAACAAATTACGCCGCAAAGAAGACATTCAACGTATTCTCAATATGCCTTTTTTGGGATTTGTACCTTACTCCACTTCGATGCGGACAGTTTTCCAAATGGAGGGTGCGGAGGCTAATGCTCAACCCATGACTTCAGCCGAACGTCCTACGGGCAATGCTGTTACCCGCTTCTTCAAGAGCATTCAGCGTAGATTTACCCGACGTGGCGCAGGCGGTGGTGGACGCTATGGTTATGGCGGCGGTGGTGGTGCAGGTCGCTATGGTTATGGTGGACGTTATGGCTATGGCGGACGGTATAGCTATGGCGGTTCTTATTCCAACTCTCACTTCAGTGAAAGTTTTCGTCGGATTGCCACGCGCTTACTCTTCTCCAAGCCAGAAGAAGAGTTACGGGCCATATGTGTTACTTCCTCGATCCCGGGTGAAGGTAAGTCTACGTGTTCTTTGAATATCGCCAATGCTTTAGTTGAACTAGGTAAGCGGGTTTTGTTGATTGACGCAGATCTACGGCGGCCTTCTTTACACACGCTGGTGGGTATTCCTAACCGTATTGGCTTGTCGGTGGTGTTGACCAGTTCTTCGGTTGTCCCCTCCCAGGTTGTCCAAAAGGATATGGGACGCTTAGACTTTGGGATGATTACCTCCGGCCCGATTGTGCCCAATCCAGTTGCTTTATTATCCTCTCAGCGTTTTGCTTCCCTGATCGCAAGCCTCAAGGAAGATTACGACATCGTGTTAGTTGATACCCCGCCAAGTATGGCGTTTGCTGATAGTCAAATCATTGCTCAGCATATGGATGCGGTGGTTTTGGTGGTTTCACGTGGGGTCTTGCGTCCGCAGTACCTAGCTGATGTGCGCAATAGCTTATCGCCCCACCAGAAAAAATTGGTAGGCTTTGTGATTAACGCCACCAGTGAAGATAGTACCGAAGAGACCTATTATCAGCAGGATTACTACGATTACTACACCTATCGTTCGGGGGGGCGTAGTCAAGACCGGAGTGCTGCTGAGTAAGATTTCTAGTGTTACTTAAAGACCTGAGCCTATTTAAAAGCTCAGGTCTTTTTTTATGTCCAACACTGGGCAATCAAAGCAGTGCTTACACTGAGCAGTGCTTTCTGTTTGCGGGCACTTAGATATCTAGGTGCTGTAAGTTAATAAGGCGCGTACCGTAAGTCTCAATAAAATCACGACGGGGTTCCACTTTATCGCCCATCAAAATCGTAAAGGTACGGTCAGCTTCGGCGGCATCTTCGATGATCACCCGCTTGAGAGAGCGGGTTGCTGGGTTCATGGTGGTTTCCCAGAGTTCTTCGGGTTGCATTTCGCCTAAGCCCTTAAAGCGTTGAATCTCAGTCTTGGCATTAGCGCGTAGGCTCTGCAAGATCGCATCGCGCTCGCTGTCGCTATAGCAATAACGGGTTTCGATATTGCGCCCCGAGCCAATTTTAATTTTGTATAGCGGTGGTTGGGCAATAAAAATATAACCCTGCTCGATCAGTTCGCGTTTGTAGCGATAAAAGAAAGTCAGCAATAAGGTGCGAATATGGGCGCCATCAACGTCCGCATCAGTCATCAATACAATCCGGTGGTAGCGCAACTTACTGACTTCAAACTCTTCGGACTTAAGCCCTAGGCCTAGTCCTGTGATCATGGCTTGAATTTCAGTGTTGTTGTAGATGCGGCGGTCATCGGCGCGTTCGATATTGAGAATCTTGCCGCGCAAGGGTAAAATCGCCTGAAATCTGCGGTCACGGCCTTGTTTAGCAGAGCCACCCGCACTGTCGCCCTCGACCAAAAAGACTTCGGATTTGGCAGGGTCACGCTCGGAGCAATCAGCTAGCTTACCAGGTAGAGAGCCAGATTCAAGCGCGGATTTGCGGCGTACCAGCTCACGAGCTTTACGGGCGGCTTCTCGGGCATTGCGAGCATTGAGAGCTTTGGCAATGATATCCTTAGCAACTTTGGGATTACGTTCGAGCCAGTCTGCGAGGTTTTCACCAAGTACGCCTTGGACAGCCCCTTGCACTTCGTTATTGAGGAGTTTGACTTTGGTTTGGCTCTCAAACTGTGGGTCACGTACTTTCACAGAAATAATCGCCGTAAGCCCTTCACGGACATCATCGCCTGTGAAGTTATCATCAGTTTCTTTAACCAAGTTATTGCGACGGGCATATTCGTTAAGAATGCGGGTCAAGGCATTACGAAATCCAGTGAGGTGGGTGCCACCATCAGGGTTGCCGATATTGTTAGCAAAGGCATAGACCGAGTCATTGTAGGCATCGGTATATTGCAAAGCAATCTCAACCATGACTTCATCACGGGAGCTTTCAAAATAAATCGTGGGGTGTAGAGCCACACGCGAACTATTCAAAAAATCAACGTAGCTCGCAATACCCCCAGCGTAATAAAACTCTTGATAGGCATTATCAGCGGTCTCGGGTAAACGCTCATCACGCAGGATAATTTTGAGGCCACGGTTGAGAAAGGTCATTTCGCGCAACCGTACCAAAACCGTATCGAGATTAAAGGTCAACGTCGGCTGTTCGCCGCTAGGGTCTTTGAAGACACGGGGGTCAGGCCAAAAGCGCACCCGCGTACCATGCTTTTGTGTCTTGCCGAGCGTGACTAGAGGAGCCATCGGCGCACCGACTTTACCCTCAGGGTTGTAGCCACGAAATTCAATGGCGTGAACACGGCCTTCGCGGTAGACTTCGACGGTCATGCGCTCAGAAACCGCATTGACACAAGATGCCCCAACGCCGTGTAAACCCCCAGAAACTTTGTAGCCGCTACCGCCAAACTTACCGCCGCTGTGAAGCACCGTAAAAACCGTTTCTACCGCGCTTAAGCCCGTTTTAGCAACAATGCCCGTAGGGATGCCCCGCCCATTATCTTCGACACTCGCCGAATTATCGGTGTGCAAGGTAACTTGAATCTCAGTACAATGACCCGCCAAGGCTTCGTCTACCGAATTGTCAACAATTTCATAGAGGCAATGATGTAATGCAGTCTGATCAGTTCCGCCGAGATACATGCCCGGGCGTTTACGAACAGCTTCTAAACCTTCTAAAACTTCAATTTGTTCTGCACCATAGGAGCTATCCGTTACCGTACCCAAATTAACAGGAGATTGTGTCATCGTTCAGAACTCCGAGAGGCAAAAATTTAATGTGCTCTAATTTTGCAATTAAACACATCTTTGACAGGTACTACTTGATTTTAACACAAAGAGCTTCGAGTTGGCTGATAGACCGCAGTTTGGGGGAGGTTTTAGGCTGATTTAGGTCGGCGGTAACAGACCGATATTAGTACTGACTTTGCTTAAAGTTTCTTGGGCTACAGCTTGGGCTTTGCTTGCACCTTGCTTGAGAATTGCTTCCAAATAACCGGGTTCGGATGTTAACTGTTGATATCGCTCCTGCATTGGTTCTAAAAAAGCAACAGTTACTTCAATTAATTGCTTTTTGAACACACCATAACCCGCCGTAGCAAACTGAGCTGCAACCTGCTCTAAAGTTTCCCCACTCATCAGAGCATAAATCGTCAAGAGATTAGTAGACTCAGGCCGCTCCGGGTCAAGGGTTAAGCCAAGTTGTATATCAGTTTTAGCTTTCTTGATTTTCTTCTCGATTTCTTTAGGTGAATCTAATAAATTAAGGCGACTTAGCTCTGATTCATCGGACTTGGACATCTTTTTTGTGCCATCCGTTAGACTCATAATCCGTGCCCCTTCTTTTTGAATCAAAGGTTCGGGAATACGGAAACTTTGACCATAAAGACTATTAAAACGACGAGCAATGTCACGGGTGATTTCGATGTGTTCTTTTTGGTCGGCACCCACGGGTACCGCGTGGGGTTGATAAAGTAAAATATCCGCTGCCATTAAGACTGGATAATTCAATAATCCGGCACTAACCTGCTCGCCTTGGCGCAGACTTTTTTCTTTGTATTGCGTCATACTCTCTAGCCAATTAAGCGGTGTTTGCGTCATTAATAACCAGGCTAATTGGCTGTGTTGGGGCACATGAGATTGGATAAAAATTGTGGCATGGTCGGGGTCTACACCGCAGGCCAAATAAAGAGCTGCCACGGCGCGACTAGCTGCACGTAGAGCCTGTGGGTCATGGGGTATGGTCAGGGCATGTAGGTCTACTACACAAAAGTAGTTTTCGTAGGACTGCTGCTGGCTCACCCAGTTGCGAATGGCTCCGAGATAATTGCCCAGATGGAGTTGTCCCGTGGGCTGAATGCCGGAAAGGGTGCGTTGTTTATGGATCATGAGGTGAATTTAGATGTGGGGCGAGTGACGGGGTTCGAACCCGCGAATGGAGGAACCACAATCCTCTGTGTTGACCGCTTCACCACACTCGCCATCGTCGTTTTGGGGACTTTTATTATCATACCGCAAACCCGTCTAGCGGGAAACGCGCCACAATAGGCCACTACCAATAGCGACTGTAATCATAAAGGGCAGCCAAGCTGCAACCATGGGCTGTAAATAGCCTAGTTGTCCCCAAGCCTGGGTCAGTGTCAGTAAGACGTAATAAGCAAAGATAATCAAGATACTGACCCCAAAACCCAAGACCCCGGTCGTCCGCTGTGGGCGTAGACCTAACATCGCACCGACGAGGGCAAAAGCAATCGTGGTAAAGGGTAGGGCAAATTTTTGGTAGTAGCTGACTTTGAGGGCGGTAGTGTCTTGACCCGCCTCTTGGAGAAGTCGAATATAATCACGCAGTTCGTTGATGGTCATGGCTTCGGGTGTACGCTTACTTTTTTCAAGCAGATCGAGGGGACGTTGCGAGAGATTAATTTCTTGACGGTCAAATTTCAAAATATCGTGGTAGTTATTCGCTGTATCCACACCATAGGTAGTGCCATTCTCAAAGAGCCATTTTTGCTGTTTGGGCAGCCAAGTACCACGTTTAGCCGTCATGATCTGATTGAGCTGGTCTTGGGTGAAGTCTAATACTGTCAAATTTTCTAGTACGCCTTGGTTATAGCGTTGGGCATAAAGAATCCGGGCTATTTGACGAAATGTGCTGCCATCAGGAGCTTTACGGTCTTCAAACTCTTGGTAATAGATATTATCTTTTTTAAAAGAAGGCACCTCAGTATTGAGCGCATGAGCTAGGGTAACACTGGCTTCGTAGGCAGCTGAGGGTACGATTTGCTCATTAAAAGCAAAGGTCAAGGCCGTCACCGCCAGACTCATAACCACCACTGGTACCATCATCCGGTAAACACTGACCCCGCAGGCTTTGAGCGCAGTGATCTCGCTATCAGCACTGAGTCGATTGTAGGCAAACTGAGGTGCGAGTAGCATCGCCATCGGAAAGGTCAACACCACAAACTGCGGTAAGCGCAATAAAAAAATACGCCCAGCTACCATCAGTGGCATGCCATTTTCGACCATATAACGAATTAATTCAAACAAAGAACCAATAGCCATCACAAGTGATGTAAATGCGGCTACCCCAAAGAGAAAAGGTAGTGCCATTTCCATAAATAAATAACGGTCGAGCCGCGAAATCCCCGGTAACCCAAAAGCTTTCAAGTGCAGTGGCCTTTTCCAGATACCCTTATTCACGATACCGCACCGAGTTCTCCCTTGTCTTAAATCTATGTAGACGTAGTACGATGACCAATAGTTGCCTGCTGAGGACTAAGATGCGGGTAATTAGTTGGAATGTTAACTCGATCACAGCGCGGTTACCTCTGGTAACAGCATGGTTGACGGAGCATCAGCCAGAAGTAGTCTGTTTGCAAGAAACTAAAACTCCCGATGAGAAGTTTCCACGAACAGTCTTTGAGGAATTAGGCTACCAAGTCGCGATCTTGGGTCAAAAAAGCTATAACGGGGTGGCAATCCTCTCTAAATTTCCTCTGACAGATATGCGTCTGGGTTGGCTCTATGACCAGACCTTGGGTCACTGCCGTCTATTGGGCGCAACTATTCAAGGCGTACAGGTCTTAAATTTATACATTCCTAATGGTGGCACAGTTGATTCGGACAAATTCCAATACAAACTTGGTTGGTTAGAGCAGCTCAATTGCTTACTAAAAGAGAGCTATGACCCCCAAGCTCCAGTCTTGCTTTGTGGAGATTTTAATATTTCTCCAGCCGAACTTGATGTCTATGATGTCAAAGCAATGACCAACCAAGTCGGGTTTCATCCGCTTGAGCGTGCAGCCTTAGAGCAAATTCGCGCTTGGGGGCTAGTCGATACATTTCGGTTACATCAACCGGAGCAGCGACAGTTTAGTTGGTGGGATTATCGTGAAGGCGCTTTTCGGCGCAACAAGGGTTTACGCATTGACCATATCTGGGTCACACCATCTTTGGCCTCAAAATGTATCCGCTCTTGGATTGACCCGGAGCCGCGCAAGCTAGAAAAACCATCAGATCATGCCCCTGTGGGAGCAGAATTTATAGTGTAAATAAAAGCCCTCCCCGAAGGAAGAGCTTCTGTAAAACCGCTATATCATGACTACTCTTGTTGCTGTTGTGGTTGGGGACGCATGGTACCCATACCGATAGAGCTTGAAGCACTCGTAGGCGGTGCGAAGGTGGCTTCGGGGTCAGGATAACCCCATGTACCCATCTCCGGCACATCTAGTCCACCTAGCTCGACTTCTGCCGAAACCCGTAGCCAACCGATGGCATTAACGAGGGTGAAGAAGAGATAAGATAGCCCAAATGCAAACACGACAATCGCACCGCACTCGGCTAATTGAGCCAGCATTTGAGTGTTATCCCCGTGCAATAAACCAGTTACACCCATTTCCACAGCGCCTGTAGGAGCTTTAGTAGGATCGGCAATATACTGGGTCGCACCACTGGCTAATTTAAACAGATGCGCTCCGTTCCAGCCTGTGCCGTAAGTACCATCTGAGAAGATACCGACACAAACCAAACCAAAAGCCCCATTGCAAAAGTGAACGGCAATGGCACCAACGGGGTCATCAATTTTTAGTTTGCGCTCAATAAATAAACCCGCATCACAAACCCAACCGCCCGCTAGTATGCCGATAATCATCGCATCTACGGGACTGACAAAGGCGCAGGGCGCAGTAATAGCGACCAGACCAGCGAGAACGCCATTCATGATGTAACCAGGATCGGGCTTGCCTTCCCAGATCCACATGCGGAACATAGCGGCTAGGCCACCAAAACCACCAGCAATCATCGTGGTTACTGCCACATCAGCAATACGTAAATCAGTCGCAGCGAGCGTTGAGCCGGGGTTAAAGCCAAACCAACCAAAGAACAAAATAATAACGCCCAAGGCACCCATCGGCAGATTATGACCAGGAATAGCATTGACCTCACCATTGGGGCCGTATTTGCCAATGCGTGGCCCAATAACTATCGCACCAGCTAGCGCCACCGCACCACCGACCATGTGCACTACGCCAGACCCGGCAAAGTCAACGGAGCCGTGACCCAGACCAGCATTGACACCCAAATCAGCCAGCCAGCCCGTACCCCAGACCCAGCAGCCAATCAAAGGATAGATGAACATGCTGACCCAAAAACCCATTAACAAAAACCCCCGCCACTGAATCCGTTCGGCAGTCGAACCAGTGGGGATGGTAGCTGCCGTATCCATAAATACGAGTTGGAACAGAAACAGCGTCATCACGGAGACATCATAAAAGTCTCCGGTCAAAAGAAAGCCTTTGGTTCCCAGAATATCTAGTCCGCCAACCGTCAACATGCCGTTCATAATTTTGCTAGTATCGCCCATGGTCAGGGTTTCACCAAAACCACCAAACATGAAGGCAAAACCACAGATGTAATAACCAGTCAAGCCAACACAAAAAACCATGATATTCATCATCATGGTGTGAGCAGCATTTTTGGCGCGACAGAAGGCAGTCTCAACCAGAGCAAACCCCGCCTGCATAAAAAATACTAAAAACCCTGTGATCAGTACCCAGGTCATGTTGAGACCGACTTTGAGATTACCGACTGTGTTGGCAACCGTCGTCAAATCAGGCGGGCTTTTGCTCACCCGCGACCAATCTACCAAGGCTCCAGTCGAGTCCCCTGCGGCATGGGCGGCTAACCCCAGCGCTGCCGTCATCGCCAAGAGCGCAATGGGCAGTGAAGCCTTGAGTTTGCGTTTTCTTTCAGTCATCGAAGTAGACCCCTCAATAAAGAATCAATTAGGGAACAATAACGCTAGTCTGGAAGTCAGACTTAGGATGAACATCGGAGAGCATTGACTCAATGGCCATAATTAGCCCTGAGATAATACCTACTTTTGTATCAAGGCACAACAAGCAGTAATCGTTTTGTAGCGTATCGCTCTCTAACTAGTTGTAGCCTCAGCTACTTCTTAAGGAAAAATGCGTAAAAATCTCCGTAAATTTGCGCAGTAACCTATAAAAATTTCCTCAAATTCGTAGTCTTCAGACAAACGTAACGATCTGACCGATTTTTCTCAATTGGGGTGCATACTCACAACCGCTATGATCTAAGCATTACTTTTCGTGAGGATATTGCGATGAATCAACCCCGTGGTTTTTTTGAGGAAGTGACGGTTGCGGGTAACCAGTTAGTCGATAAGCTCAAAGAATTGATTGGAGAAGGCAATGTCCGACGTGTCTTGATCAAAGACAGCACAGGCACGCGTACGCTCCTCGAAATTCCTCTGAATCTCGGTGTAGCGGCAGGAGCTGGTTTAGCTCTGTTTGCACCTATTTTGGCTGGGCTTGGCGCGGTCGCGGCTTTCGTGACCCAGGCACGGGTAGTGATTGAGCGTTATGAAGACCCATCAAAACCGGGTTCCTCCGAGGATGGCCCGCGCATTATCGAAATTGATGATGAAGAGCGCAGTTAAGCTGGTTCTGGCGGCGCGACGGTCAAGCCTTCGCGTTTAAGTTGTTCGATGTAGAGTTCGGCGCGCTCAAGTACTCCGACCCAAACTGTTGCCGCGCCCTGTTCATGGACTTGGTTAGTAAAATCCCAGGCTTTGGCCTCAGTCATCTCTGGGATGTAGCGCATCAGACAACTATGCACATGCTGAAATGTATTGAAATCATCATTGAGGACAATCACCTGCCACTGGGGTGGTTGTACAAACTTAGTTTGACTGTTAGGTCTGGTCAAGACACCGGGTGCGTTCATGGGTTTTTCCTGTTCGGTTAAATAAGTGGACTAGCTGCGTAGCACACGGTAATGAGTTTGTAGTTCTTGAATTGTAAAAAGTGCCTGAAAAGGATAATTTTTGGCAGCATAGAGAGCGCCTCCGCCTTGATCTCGGTCAACTAAGGTGATGATTGCGCCGACTTGCCAGCCTAGTTCTTCGACCGCTTGGACTGCCTTAAGGGCGGAGTTACCCGTGGTCACTACATCCTCAAGGATGGCAACACGACTGCCTGCGGGCAGTTTGGGGCCTTCGACCTGTTGATTAGCTCCGTAGCCTTTGGCTTGTTTGCGCACAATAAAAGCCGGAAGTGCTTGACCTTCGAGGTAAGAAATCACAGAAACTGCTGTAGCAATCGGGTCAGCTCCTAGGGTTAGTCCGCCGACTGCTTGCGTGCCTGCGGGTAAGAGTGCAAACAGTGATTTACCCACTAGCCATGCCCCTTCAGCATCGAGGGTGACTTGTTTGCCATCAATATAATAGCTACTCTTCTGACCTGAGGAGAGGGTAAAATCCCCTTCCCGATAGGCTTTTTGACAGAGCAGAGTCAGTAATCGTAACCGCAAATCCGACACGATAAGACAGTCCTTAGCTAGAGGCAATGATCTCACCATATCGCAAAAAAGTCTCATCCTGCCAAGCCAAGTTCAGTCTAGGTGCGTGATGCGCTCAAATTACAGCTTGTTTGGTTTTGCTGACCTTGACGCTGAGGCGTTGGGTTGGATTAAGCCAGCGTTCGAGAAAACTGAAAGCCTGGGAAGCAAGAAAAGTCAGTGTTAAATAAATAAAGGCTACCGCTGCATAAAGCTCAAAGGCGCGATAATTACTGGCGACAATCAGTTGTCCGCGCCGAAACAGCTCCTCAAAACCAATCACAGCGACCAAACTCGTATCCTTGAGCATGGTAATAAATTCATTACCCAAAGGCGGGATCATCCGTCGTAGAGCCTGTGGAAAAATCACATATTGCATAGTTTGGGCAGGGGTCAGCCCCAAGGATTCGGCGGCCTCTCGTTGTCCGGGATCAATGGATTGAATACCAGCACGGACGATTTCAGCGATATAAGCGGCAGAATTAAAACTCAGCGCCATCACAGCTGCTACCCAGCGATCAAACGTAAAAGTTCCCCCAAAGCCTTTAATCAACGCGGGCAGACCGAAATAAATCATAAAAATCTGTACTAAGAGCGGTGTACCCCGAAAAAAGTCGATATAAATACGTGCTCCGATAGCGACCCAATCCACTTTAGAAAGCCGTAGGATACCAATCACAGAACCGCCTACCATACCCAACAGCACAGAAATAGCCGTGAGTTGTAAGGTAACAACAGCGCCTTGTAATAAGAGTGGTAAGGCATTGGTCATCACTTGCCAAGAACTCAGAGCCTTAGATGCTGTGGTCGGTGTAGTGGCGAACCATTTGCGATAGATCTTGTCATACTCACCGTTTTGGCGTAGAGTTGCGAGTCCTTGGTTGAGCAGGGCGGTATGCGGTGAGTTTTTGGGTAGGGCGATGCCGTAGGATTCATCTGTGAGCAGCTTGCCAACGACCTTTAAGCCTTCTAGATGATTACTTTTGATGGCATACAGCGTCACGGGAGCATCATTAATTACCGCATCTACATTGCCATTGAGCAGTTCTTGTAAGGCGAGCGGGGTCGAGTCAAAGGTGCGAAGGGTGACGCCAGGAATCAATTTAGCCTTAGCCGCTCCGGTTGTGCCGATTTGTACAGCAATACGTTTATTTTGCAAACTAGCCAATGAAGTTACCTGCGTATTAGTGGACTGCACAGCAATCGCTAACCCAGCCGTAATGTAGGGTTCTGAGAAGGTAATAGTTTTGGCACGCTCGGGGGTAATCGTAATTCCGCTAATCGCTGCATCGACAGTTCCGGCCTGAAGCGCTGGGATCATGCCATCAAAGGGCAAACTTAGAAATTCGACTTTGAATCCCGTTGCTGCCCCAATAGCCCGCATCAAGTCGATATCAAAGCCTTCGAGCGCGCCACTGCTCGCTTGAGACTCAAAGGGCGGAAAGGCTGGCTCTGTGGCAACTTTGAGAGTTTTGAGCTGGGCCATAACCGGATGCAGGCTCGCCCATGCTACCAAAATAACTACCCACCACTGCCACAGACGTTGATATCTACGCACCACCGCTACTACTCTCCCGTCAAGACCCAGACAGGCTTATCATAAAGGTTATGGACTTATCTACCCTAAAATTCAACGATCAAGGGTTAATTCCCGCCATCATTCAGGATTGTTTGGATGGCACCGTCTTGATGTTGGCTTGGATGAATGAAGCGAGTTTACACAAAACCCTGCTCACGGGCGAAACTTGGTTTTGGAGCCGCTCCCGCCAAGAATTTTGGCATAAGGGCGCTACTTCTGGTCATACCCAAGCGGTGCAAGCGGTGCGCTATGACTGCGACCAAGATGCCCTCTTGATTACGGTTAAACAAACGGGCGTGGCCTGCCATTTACAGGAGCGCAGCTGTTTTCATCAAGTACTAACGCCAGAATTTACCCACAAGTCATTACCTACAGCCGATATGCTCTCACAGGTTTTTCGGATCATCGAAGAGCGCAAACAAAACCCAGTACCCGAATCCTATACCAATCGTTTGCTTACCAAAGGCCAAAATCAGATTCTCAAAAAACTCGGTGAAGAAAGCGTCGAAGTGGCGATTGCTGCGAGTAGTGAGACGCGCGAACGGGTGATCTCCGAAGTTAGTGATGTGCTTTATCATCTGTTGGTTTTGTTAGCTCACGAAAATATTGATATTTTGGAAGTTTATCAGGAGCTACAGCAGCGGCGGCGTTAACTGTCAGAGGAAAACCGATGGACTTACCAATATTTCATAATCCGCATTTATTTGAGCAAGCTATGACCCATAGTACCTATCTCAAAGATCATCCTGAGTTGAGTCAAGATAATGAACGCTTAGAATTTTTGGGGGATGCACTACTCAACTTTTTGGTCGGCGAACTGCTATATCAGCAGTATCCTGCTCTCGATGAAGGTGAACTCACCCGTCAACGCGCGGCGTTAGTTCAAAAAAAACAATTAGCGCAATTTGGGCAACAACTAGGTCTAGCAGAATATTTGCGCCTAGGAAAAAATCTGGAAAGAGATGGCGGACGCTTACTTGCTTCATTGTTGAGTAATACTTTTGAGGCATTGATTGCCAGCTATTATCTGGATTCAGGCTTGGAGGCGGTGCGAGAGTTTGTCGAGACCTTATTTTTGCCAGTAGCACGATGTAATACGCAACAACTCTCTAACTTAGATCCTAAAAGCCAATTTCAACAATGGGTACAAGCCAAGCTCAATAGTCAACCGCCGACTTATCGCGTAATCGAGACCCAGGGGCCCGCTCATGCCAAACAATTTACGGTGGAAGTTTTGGTAGGTGAGGAGGTTTATGGGGTGGGTACCGAAGCGAGTAAACAAGCCGCAGGTAGACAAGCTGCCCAAGCGGCTCTAAAAAAAGTTGGTCTGCTGTAAGCCTAGACAAATTATGGATTATTGCTTAAAATCGGCGTGTTCCCAGATACGTGATCTTATATGCGTACAAAACTATGGAAACTTGCACTTAATCTAACTCTGTGTGCACCGTGGCTTTTGAGTGATCCAGTCCAAGCACTTGACAAAATAGTGATAACAACTCTTCTTCTTATTGCTCAGAAACCAGCAGATTTAGCACCGATACCAGCCGAAGATATCCAATCATCTACAACGACAACTTTGGAGCCGATCAAACGTAGCTCACGACCAACTAATACGCTTTTTGAGCCTTTACCGCCGCCTAAAAATATAAAGTTTGGGTCAACAAACCAGACTCAGTCCATGGGCAACTCACGACCAACACACCTAGCCGCTAATACCTCCCCAACCGCAAATCTCAATGCATACATAAAAAACATACAGCAACAGGTTGACCACAACTGGACACCACCTGATTTGCCCTCTAATTCTTTAATAATAAAAGTTGTTATTCACAAAAACAGCTCAAATGTTGATACAAGAATGACCAAATCTTCAGGGAATCGGCTAGCTGACCAGCAAGCTTTGATGGCAATCCAAAAAATTAAGTTTGAACCTTTGCCGACTGATGTGCATATGAATAAAGTAATTGTAGATTTTAATTTCAAAAGTAAACAACTACCAATAAATCTTGCCCCAGTGACTGCTTCGCGCCCACCTTCAGCTAAAGATTTGCTACTGACCGCTCCTGTGCCAGTACCCAAAAAAGATGTAGATTTTGAGCCTTACATGACGGCTTTACAGGAGAGAGTTAGACGTAATTGGGCTCCAACCAATCCATCTGCTAATCCGTTAACGGTGGGATTTAGACTGCATCGTAATGGCTCGATTAGTGACATACAGATCACCCAATCCTCAGGAGACCTGTTACTTGATCAGCAGTCCATAGCAGCTATCCAACAAACCAAGTTTGATCCCCTGCCCACAGGCTCGATCAACGATAGTGTAAAGATCAACTTTAATTTTGAGAGTCATTTGCTCCAAGCTGTACCTAGATATTAACTACGATGCATGACAGGCGATAATCCTCACCAAAAAGCAGATTTGCGCTAAGGCTAGACGAATGGTTGATTATTGCTTAAAATCGGCGAGTGTAATGATATGCGAGTACATATGCAGGCAAAGCTACGTCAATGGATTGGTGGTTTGGTTCTCTCTTTGACCTGTGGTTTTAGTTACGTGACACAGCCTACGTACGCGCTGGATAAAAGTGATTTTCCAATTAAAGTCTATGTTAGTCCCTATCTCAAAGGTAAGGATGAAACCAAAGAACCAGTTCCAGCTAATGTGCTATTGGCACTCAAAGAAGGTGTTTTAGATTGGAATCGCTTGATGGTTTTGTTACCAGAGAAACCTGATTCAGACAAAAAAGACTTTGTCGTTATCCTAAGAAATCAGTATAGTCCCCAAGCTCTTAACCAAGAGATAGAGCTATATTCAAAGTTAAATTTTTTAATATTTACAGACAGCAGAGAAGATGCAGATCTATTAATTGAAGCTGCTGATATTTATAATCTCAAGGGCGCAGATAATCCTCGTGCCGAAAAAACAACTATTGGTCTATTTATGGGAGATAAAGACTTTCGGATTGGTAAGATAGCGATGAGTCTCAAGAAGCCTACATCTGATGCAATACCGAAATTGATAAATAATACTGATTTTGACCTAAGAACTGTATTGATCCATGAATTAGGTCATGCTTTAGAGCTTGGTCACATATCTGATGAAAAGTGTAATGTGATGTCTCCGTTAAAACCAGAGTGTTTTAATGATAGTCCCTATGAATGCCGTTTTAATGCGCCGCAAACGCGATGTATTGGCATTAAAGATAGTCAATTAAGAATAGTGGAACAGCAGTTACTGGCTGATGCAGGCCATGTTGTAAATACTGATGCTAGAGATTTAGATATTTATATTGACAACGTAATGCATAAAATTAGCCTGCGAGATTCTTTTAACCTAAAAGAAAAAGGTACGATTCAGCTTGAAATTACTAAGCAAGGAGAACTTCAAGAAATAAAAGTTACAAAATCATTTGGTGATCTCCAGTTAGATGAACAAATTATTGCCTTCATTAAAAAATTAGCTCCATTCGGTGCCTTTCCCAGCTCATTCACAGAAGATACGATTATTAAAACCATTTCATATAGCATCAATTCAGATACTGAAAGTTATCTTTCTTCAATGAACACGAAGATTAAAGCTGGCTTGACAAATGTTGCACCTATTACAATTCAAGGAAAAATCAGAGTAACACTTGATAATGAAGGACAGCTAAAAGAATATAAAATCATCAAGTCGTTTGGAAGCAAAGCAGTCGACCTGGAAATCGGAAAACTTATTGAAAACTTAGCTCCTTTTCCAGCTATCGGAACTGACAAACAGCTCGTAAGAGAGGGCATTTTCACTTTTAGTCCTGAGGATCAAAAAGCTGAAACAGCTACTTATGCAGAAGTTAAAATGCCCAGGTTAGCCGCCCAAAAACTTGCCCAGCAACCAATTGTTCCCGAAGCACCAATTAGGACAATACAAGACTATGTTGCCGATATCAAAAAAAGACTACTTGCCCATTGGTCACCGCCCTTCGTCAAAGTAGCAACTAAAGTAGCAACAGCATTTAATCTGGATCGTAAAGGTAATTTGGCAGATCCCCATATTTTGACCTCTTCAGGCGATAAAGCAGCCGATACTGCAGCCTTGACTGCTATCAAAAGTACGACATTCCGCCCATTACCCACTAGTTTTAAAGGAGACAAAGTCAGCGTACACTTTACTTTTTTAGTTAACACGATGTTGAGCGAAGAACCCATTACAGCCTTAGCAGCTCCTGCTAGTGCCCTACAACCCGTAACCGCTCCCGCTAAAGAAGCAGACTTCGGCCCCTATATGGCAATATTACAGCAGCGCATCAAACGTAGCTGGACACCCACCAATACATCCTTTAACCCCTTAGCAGCAAAATTTACACTGCACCGAGATGGCTCAATTAGTAACTTGCGGATCAGCCAATCTTCTGGTGACTCGGCAATCGATCAACAAGCCCTAACAGTGATTCAACAGACCAGATTTGATCCTCTCCCTGCTGATACAATTAGTGACACTATAGACATTAACTTTAGTTTTAATAGTCGTCCCCAACAACCCGCATCGTGACTTGTCCTATTACGTATACCGAGACTATCTGGCAAGATAAGTATAGTGAAATATTAGATGTGCGCTCTCCTAATGAATTCGCCGAAGATCATCTGCCCCAAGCGATTAATTTACCGGTGCTAGATAATCAGGAACGCGCAGAAGTCGGGACACTCTATGCACAAGATAGTTTTGCTGCGCGCAAGCTAGGCGCAACCCTAACGGCTCAAAATATTGTGCGTCATCTGCAAGGTCACCTAGCTGATAAACCACGTACCTACCAACCGCTGATCTATTGTTGGCGTGGTGGACAACGTTCACGTAGTTTAGCTCTAGTATTATCAGAAATTGGTTGGCGCGTGACTTTACTCATAGGTGGCTACAAGACCTATCGTCATCAAGTACAGACCGAACTAAAAACTTTACCCATTCACTTTAGCTATCAAGTTCTTTGTGCACCGACAGGTTCTGGTAAGACTTTGGTATTACAAAAATTACAAGATTGCGGAGCACAAATTTTGGACTTAGAACACCTAGCGCATCATCGTGGTTCCCTACTCGGCTCCCAAGGTCAGCAGCCCAGCCAAAAATATTTTGAGACCCTACTTTTAGAAAAATTACAACAATTTGATCCGCAAAAACCGATTTGGATTGAAGCAGAAAGTTCCAAGATTGGTCAATTACATCTTCCCAAAACTTTATTGCGTGCAATGAGTCAGGGAAATTGTATTGAATTGCAAGTACCTCTTGATCAAAGAGTAAATTATATTATCAGTGAATACCCACAATTTATTGAGCAACCAGCCTTGCTCAAAAATCAACTCGCTCCTCTATGTGCATTGCGAGGTAAAGCATTACTTCAAACTTGGTATGATTTAATTGATCATCAAGACTGGCACGAATTTGTCTCTTCTATATTACAAGAACACTATGATCCCACCTATCAGCATGGCCTCAAACGACAATATCCAACTATCACCCACACACTGACATTATCCAATTTTTCACAGACCGCTCTACAAACTCTAATTACCCAATTGTGGACACTCTAATTCCCCTCTCCCAACTTGGGATCAGGGATGAGGGAGATTTACGCCTTACGCTTAGGCCGATAACCAAGACCACCTGCACCCAAGATCAACAAACCAAACTAAGCTCCGATATCACCTTCGTGAAAAGCCCAAGATACGGTTAAACCAGGGTTATGCTTAGATTAAGTTTCTATCTCTTTAAAGTAATTTGCCGATTTGCCACCTGTCTTATTCACAAGACATAGTTGGGTAAGCACCATCGTTTTATCCAGAGCTTTGGTCATATCGTAAAGGGTCAAAAGTCCGATACTAACGGCAGTTAAGCTCTCCATCTCAACGCCCGTCTGCGCAGTTGTCTTGACGGTTGCCGTGAGCTTAAATCCCGGTAACTCAGGACAGGCCGTGATCTCAACACTAATGCCACCTAAAGGCAACGGATGACACAGGGGAATAAGGTCACTAGTTTTTTTTGCCGCCATGATCGCCGCTAGACGGGCAGTTCCCAAAACATCACCTTTGGGTAGATTGCCCGCACAGACGGCTTCGTAGGCAACTTGACTCATGATAATCAAGCCTTCAGCCGTTGCCTGACGCGCAGTGCTTTGTTTGACCGTTACATCCACCATCCGGGCTTGGCCTTGGTCATCAAGATGGGTCAGCGGATTCATTGCATCAACTCAGCCGAAGGCTTAATTATCCGGGAACAGTGCAATCGTATCGCCTTCTTTGAGCGTCACGATGGCCCGTTTGTAGGTGGGCTTGACCCCAGCAAATTTACCGACTTTTTTACGTTTGAGCGGAGGATTAGCGGTATTGACCTTAGTGACGGTCACATTAAATAAAGCAGCCACCGCTTGACCGATTTCAATTTTGCTGACTTTGGGATGGACTTCAAATACATACTTGCCACTTTCGAGCATTTTGATGGCTTTTTCGGTCAAGAGCGGACGCCGAATGACATCGGCAAATTGGTGACGGGTATCATCACGCATGGGTAGATTCTCCTAGGGCAGCGGCAATGGCGTTGGTGGTAGTCTTCTGAAAGATCTCATGAATTTTTTGGATAGCGGTCGCCGTCAAAATAATCTTATCGGCATGCAACAGATCAAAGACATTGAGATTGTTGGCGGTGATGATCTGGAGATAAGGAATATTCCGCCCCGATAGGTAGGTATTACTCTGCTTGTCCATCAAGATCAGCAAAACTTTTTCTGACCCAATCGTGATGCCCCAGCGTTGCAATGCCCCGACCAGTTCTTTGGTCTTAGGTGCCGTCAGATGAGTTTCGCACTCTTCGATAATCGTGATGTCATCAATGCGATTTTGAATGATCGTGGTCAAGGCTAAACGCCGCTCGTGACGGTTCATTTTGAGGTCGTAGACCCGGGGTTTGGGGCCAAAAATTACGCCACCACCCCGACGCAAGGGGGTACGCATCGAACCCATGCGGGCGCGTCCCGTACCTTTTTGTTTGTAGGGCTTTTTACCGCCCCCTTGGACTTCAGCTTTGGTCAGGGTAGAGACCGTACCTTGGCGTTGGTTGTTGAGATGGCGTTTGAGAGCCAGCCAAACCACATGGCCTTTAGATTCTTCCCGGGCGGCAGGGAGTTGGATTTCGACGGTGGCGGGAGTTGTTTCCCCTTGCCAATTTTTGACGACACACGCTGTCATGACAGATTTTCCTTTTCAGTTATGCTTATTTGCCGCCAACCAGATTGGTCGGGGTGATGCGGATAATATTGCCTTCGCAGCCAGGAACAGCACCTTTGACTAAGATCAAATTGTGCTCGACATCGATTTTGACTACGATCAATTTGCGCACGGTGATGTATTTGTTACCCAAACGACCGGGCATCTTTTTACCAGGAAAAACCCGACCTGGTGTCGTACCCGCCCCGATTGAACCGGGAGCGCGATAGTTTTTGGAGCCGTGGGATTTTGGACCACGACCAAAATGGTAGCGTTTGACCGTACCGGCAAAACCTTTACCAATACTGACGCCACGCACATCAACTTTTTGACCGGGGCTAAACATTTCGGGGCTGAGCACTTCGCCGACACTCACAGTGGGGACGCTATCCAAACGAAATTCCTGCAAGTGCCGCAGAGGAGCGATATCATTCTTTTTTAAATGCTGAATTTCCGGCTTGGTCAGAGCTTTTTCTTTGACGGATTCAAAACCGACTTGCACGGCGTTATAGCCATCTTTGCCTTCAGTAGTTTTGACCTGCGTGACCAAACAAGGCCCGCACTCGATAACGGTCACGGGAATCGCCTCGCCCGTTTCACTAAAAATTTGGGTCATCCCCAGTTTGCGTCCCAATAAACCGATTGCCACGATGTTTACTCCCACCAAAAAATGTTTGGCGCAATGACCACAGTCTTCCAGAGTACAACAAATCTAATTACCTGTCTATCTCAGCCTACATAAATTGCAACACCTAGGCTGTACGTTGTCCATTAAACTGAAATAGCGCATTCTGTAGCCTAAAATGCCAATTACGCTTAAATCGCACGCTCTAGATGAAGCCGCTCATCTCTGCCGCTGGCGCCCTTTGGGATTATTTGTTGATGCCCAAAAAGTAGTCGATACCATCGAATTATTAGAAAAATTTGATATCCGTCCTTCTGCCATTTTGGTCATTGCCAAACATCCCACAGGACAGATCCCTCCGGTAAATTGGATTCCTGTGACGTGGGCAAGCCAAGGTTTTGGCTTGGGTAGTAGTCTGGGTTTATTGGTCGCGGTTATTGTCAGCCATTGGCTAGGGAGTAGTGTACTCGTCGAGATTTTGGGTAGCTGTGGCCTTATTGCTCTAGGTGGGCTATCAGGTTGGCACTTGGGCGCGAACCAACCCCGGGCGCTGATCAAACCCTTTTGGCGTGATGTTGAGCAGGGTAGCTATCTGATGCTGATTCACACGACCCAAAGTACCCATCAGCGGGTATTACCCCCAGTGCGACGTGTGGTCGGTAATCTCTACGAGACCCAGGCTTTGGTGGCTTAGCCTCTAGACTTTTTCGGGCACGTTCTCGCCGAGCAGACCTGCCGGACGCAAAAGTAACACTAACACTAGCGTAATAAAGGCAAATACATCCTTCCATTCGCTAGAGATATATCCGGCTGCCAGAGATTCTAAGACACCGAGCAGCAGACCGCCGAGCATCGCACCGGGAATATTGCCAATCCCACCTAAGACTGCTGCTGTAAACGCCTTGAGTCCGGCCTGAAACCCAATACTAAAATTGATGGCCTTAAAAAACAAGCCAAACAGCAAACCGGCCACCGCTCCGAGCATCGAACCGAGGATAAAGGTGATCACAATAATACGAACGGTATTGATGCCCATCAGTTGGGCCGCTTCCATATCCTGCGCTGTGGCGCGCATGGCTTTACCGAGGCGGGTTTTTTGGATCAAAAAGGTCAATCCTGCCATCAAGGTCACACTGATACCAATAATCAAGACCTGAATCAGCCGTACCTGTAAACCGCCAATCTGCCAAGTTATGTCTGGCAAGATATCTGGCAAGACCTGATCACGGCTACCCACAATCAGCCGCACGGCATTTTGTAAAAAAATCGACATCCCCAAGGCCGTAATCAAGAGTGATAACCGAGGTAAGCGCCGACGTTTGCTATTTTTGGCTAGCCAGTTATACAACAACCACAACAAGGCTGCGCCACCACTACCGATCAGTATGCCGAGACCGAGATTGAGGACATCTAAGTTATGACGCAGGGCTTGGGCTACCCAGTAGATCGCCGCACCAACCCCGGCTAGTAGGCCAGTCTCTAAAGGTGTCAAAACCCTTGCCTCACTAAGTAAAGGTCGATAGGCTAGCCGTTCGATACCCACGCCTAATACCGAACACACCACCATCGCCGCGAGTAAGGCCAGCAGCAGCATCACATACCAGGGCAAGCCCAGAGGAGCGAGCAAAACTAAGACGCCCAGAGACGTATAGGCGCCGATCATCACCACATCGCCATGGGCAAAGTTAATCAGCTCGAGGATACCGTAGACCATGGTGTAGCCCAAGGCAATTAGGGCATACATGCTGCCAAGGGTTAGGCCATTAAGAAGTTGTTGCAGGAATTGGCTCATGGGTCACATCATGACAATAAAGAGGATCGTATTACTCGTACCGCTTGGAGCTTGTACCGACAGATACTTTTCTCCAGGTGGTGTCTTACGGTCAATCTGCACGCAGATCAAGAGCGTATCGACGGTTTGGATGAGGTGTCCTGCGCTATCACCCAGCTGACACGTGATGCCTTTGGTGGGTCGCACACTAACACCCTCCACTAAATCCAGATTGCGCCCTTTCAATAGAATGGTCAGGGTGTCGCCCTGAAAAGCCGCATCGGGAAAGGACAAAGGATCAATTCCTGGCAGACCACCAAACATGGCGTTACGCTAACATTCAGGATTCTTTTGACGATAGCACAGGCACGCTTTCTCTAGAATTTCACCTACTTTGAGACTAGACAAGTAATGTTACGATAAGCCTAAAATCTCCCTGTAGCCGTTAAAGCGCATCCTTTTGGTGCCTTGCTGCCGCAGTCTAAGGAAGATCGTGTCCCCAACCAACCATACTCTGTGATCTGCAATACCCTATGACAACGACCCCCTCCACCAATGCTGTTAATGCCCTAGCTCGGCGCGGTATCAAGCTACTTTTGGGGCGTCAATTCTTTATTCAGATTTTTACTTTTGTCGGGGGTGTGATCCTCGCGCGTGTGCTCAATCCTGCTGAATTTGGCGTATTTGCTGTCGTAACGTTTATTGTGAGTGTGCTGGGCTTACTCGGTGATTTTGGTTTGGCTTCATCCTTTATTCAGCGTAAAACTGAGTTTTCAGAACGTGAATTACAGGTTGCCTTTACCTTGCAGCAGATTTTTACAACGACAGTTTTTGTGGTTTTGTTCTTTTTATCGCCGTGGATTGTGAGTCTTTACCCCAATATGTCTCAGGATATGGTTTGGTTGATTCGCGCTTGTGCCTTGAGTCTTTATCTGACAGCTTGGCGTTCGATGAGTGCGCTGCAACTAGAACGTAAATTAAGTTATGACCGATTAGCTTGGGTCGAAATTTTAGAAATTGTCTCCTATCAGCTGTTTGCGGTGACTTTAGCGTGTTTAGGCTATGGCGTTTGGAGTTTTATTACGGCTTTATTGGTACGGGGTGCCTTGGGAAGCATTGTGCTTTATGTCCTCGCCCCTTGGCCGATTCGTCTGTGTTTTGATTGGCCGATTGCTAAGGAGATTTTACGCTTTGGCTTGCCCTTCCAATTCACAGCGATTGTCAATGGTGCTTCTAATTGGATCACGCCGACTTTGGTTATGTCCTTGATTGGTAATCAAGCGGTGGGATTTTTGGGCTGGGCTTCAGCTAATGGTCGCAAACCCTTGCTGTTGGTAGATAATTTTACACGGGTTTCTTTCCCACATTTCTCCCGTATCCAAGATGATCCCGTTGAGGTGGAACGCTTACTAGTCCGGTATTTGAGCTATCTACTAGCGATTTCTGGTTTTTGGTTTATTATGCTGGCTGTGGCAGGATCGAGTCTGGTGGAGCTGATCTACACCAAAAAATGGTTGCCAGCGGTACCAGCCCTAATTCTCTATGGCGTAGCCCTAGGTTTAGATGTGACTAGCTCAATTGTATCAACGGTACTGATTAGCTCAGGCAAGATTATATTAACTGCCAAATCTACTACGTTGCGGACAGTCTGTAATATTTCTATATCTGTTTGGCTGGTACTTTGGATTGGATTTATGGGTATCCCTATTGCTTATATTGCCTCTATTTTAATTGCGATGCCCGTACTATTTTTAGGACTAGGCAAAGGTTCGTTTCGTAGAATCATGGCGCAGCTAGCCTGGATCTTGATCCCACTTTTTGGTAGTGGCATCGTGGGTTTTTCACTACTGATATTGAAACTGCCGCTTTTGTTGATGTGTATAGTTTTACTGGCGGCTCTAATCCTAACCTATGCGATCTTAGTCTGGCTAGCCTGTCCCGAAGGGTTCAGGACAAGTATGGCCTATCGCCTCAATGGTTTACGTAAATCAGTTAGTTTGGCGACATGAACGCGCCTCTTAAAGTTGCCATCAATTTTTTGCCTGCTCCGGCGACGGGCATTTATCGGTATGCCAAAAATTTACTTGGGGCAATGGCGGAGCAGGCTGGGTTAGAGGTCAAGGCCTTTAGTTTTGGCAAACGCTTTGAGGCACCAGCTTGGTTACCTCAGAGGATTCCTTATCGGACGACCCCACTGCCAGGGCGTATGCAAATAGCTCTACAAAAGCTACTCCCCATCGAAACTTATCTAAATCTAGGCCATCCTGATTTGGTGCATAGCTTTGAATTTCAACCCCTGTACACCAAAGCACCGTTTGTATTGACAGCCTATGATGTCGCTTGGCGCAAGATGGGTAAAGCCTATATTCCGGTGATGGGTGAACTTGGTATTCGCCTAGCCGAAGCTGCCATTGCCAAAGCGCAGCACCTGTGTGCCATTAGCCAAGCTGCCGCTGATGACTTGATGGCAGGAGGTATCTCAGCCAAGCAGATATCGATTACTTATCTAGGGGTAGAAGAGACATTTTGGCAGGTGACTGCTCAACAAATTACGCAGATCCGTGAAAAATATACCCTACCAGAACAATTTTTTCTCTCAACAGGCGCTCTCAACTCCCGTAAGAATATTGGTGCCCTAGTCCAAGCCTTCCAATCTACGCCCCATCAATTAGTCTTAGCGGGCCCCATACCTACCGAAGGAATTGCACCCTGGGCGTTGGATCAACCCAATATGCGGCATTTAGGTTATGTCTCTGCTAATGAGTTACCAGCATTATTCGCAGCGGCGACAGCCTATATTTTTCCTTCTTTTTTAGAGGGTTTTGGTTTACCGCTAATTGAAGCGATGGCAGTTAATACCCCTGTGATTGCCTCAGATATCGCTGTCTTCAGAGAAATTGGTCAAAAGGCTGTTCTTTACTTCGACCCCAATGATGCGCAACAGTTGCGTCAGGTCATCGAACGTCTTTTGGCAAGCTCAGATTTACAACAAGAGTTGGGTGAGCAGGGACACACACGGGCTCGACTATTTACCTGGGAAAACTGTCGAGAAGCAACCCTTAACGCTTATCAGCACGTCCTAAGGTGAAAACTACGGTAACGTGCAACACGTCTTACGGTGCAGGTGGGTTAGGTCGTCATTTTATGGAAATTGTAGAAAATATTAGAGCGACCGGATCATTGGCTGCTTACTATGGCCTTGCAACCAGAGTTGGTGATAACTTAGGACATCCCATTACAACGCCAATCACTAATGCATTGCGCCGTTTTGGCTCCTTACGCTATCTGCCGAGCTGGAATAACCATCTTGCTAATGATGAGTTTGATCAACAGGTAGCTGCGTGTTTACAACCAACCGACCAATTTATTGGATTTGTAGGTGGTTCACTGCGTTCTTTTAGGCAGATACGCAAACTCGGCTGCCAAACCTTAGTCTTACATGCTGCTAATAGTCATGTGGAGCACGTCTTTCGGCAACATCGTAAAGCCATTGACCGCTTTGGGATCGAAGATACTTGGCTCAATCAAACCCAGTGTCAAAAGACCAAAAGGGAGTATGCTCTAGCTGATTTTATTTATGTGGCAAGTGATTACACTCGAGATACTTTTTTGGCTGAAGGAGTGCCGCTCGAAAAACTAAAATCTTGGCAATTGCAGATTCCTTCGCGTTTTAAGCCGTCCCTAGAGCGTCCTACAGATCAGATTTTTCGGATTATTTATGTCGGTAGTCTGACTGTGATGAAGGGGATTCCGGTCTTAATGGCAGCATTTGCACGTCTACCGCAGCAGCAAATTGAACTAACTCTAGTGGGTGGTTGGGCATCTCCGGGCATGCGGCGTTATGTGCAGGCTTGGCTTGCCCGTAACCCCAATATCAAAATTTGCTCAGGTGATCCTCTACCTTATTTACAACAAGCTGATGTTTTTGTGCATCCCACCTATGAAGATGGTTTTGCCTATGCCCCAGCCGAAGCCCTAGCCTGTGGTGTGCCTGTGATCGTCAGCGAAGATACTGGTATGAAGTCGCTGGTGCGTGAAGGCATCAATGGCTACGTGGTAGCAACTGGCAATGTAGATGCACTTGTAGAAAAACTATTACAGCTACGTAATAAGCCATTAGCAGGTAACTTCTGATGATTATTGGTCACTTTGAGCGGTGTATTTGGAGTAAAGGGGGCATCGCTAGTTATGTGCGTCGGATTGGTTACGCGCAAACAGCAGATGGTCATCAAGTTTATTACTTTTCTTTCCTTGCTTGTGATCCTAGTGATCCCGAGCAAATCCCCATCGTAGTCAGTGATGAGCAAGAGCTGTTTGCAGTAGCGCAAAAGCTGGGACTAGATATCTTACATC
The DNA here is from genome assembly GCA_038226175.1 of Gloeobacterales cyanobacterium. Classification (GTDB taxonomy): domain Bacteria; phylum Cyanobacteriota; class Cyanobacteriia; order Gloeobacterales; family Anthocerotibacteraceae; genus JBBRQP01. The sequence continues at coordinate 23,002 of JBBRQP010000003.1, read as the reverse complement.
TGCACTCACCGCTCAAAGCTCTGCCCCCAGAAAATTTGGCGGTTGTACGCACGATTCATGGACATGCCCCTTACTGTCCGAGTGGTAGCAAATATTTAGAAACCAAAATGTTACCTTGTAATCGACCTTATAGTGTTTTTGGGTGTTTGCAAGAGCGGTTTTCTTCTCATTGCGGTAGTGTGCGCCCTGAGCGTTTGTGGGAAGATTTCAAATTGACTTGGCGAGAGATGAAGCACTTGCCCAAAATGACAGTGATTACGGTTAGCCAATTTCTCAAAGACCAAATGCTAGAAGCGGGCTATCCTGAGCAAAATATTCAGGTACTACCTTTATTTGCACCTGCGCAAGAAGTCCAGGCTTCGATGAGCCAAGATCGCATACCGCACTTTGTTTTTTTGGGTCAGCTGATCCCGCCCAAGGGTGTGGCTTGGCTACTACGTGCTTTTAGAGAAGTCCGAGTTCCTGCTCATTTAGATATTGCGGGTGAAGGCTACCAAAAGGTTGAACTCGAAAACTTGGCGCAGCAGCTCGGACTCCATGAGCGTGTCACTTTTCATGGCTGGGTTGCACCCGAGCAAGTCAATAATTTACTCACTGCCGCGCGGGCGTTAGTATTTCCCTCGCTTTGGCACGAGCCTGCGGGTTGGGGTACCCTTGAAGCCTATGCCTGTGGTCGCCCAGTTATCGCATCAAAGGTAGGTGGGATTGTCGAATATGTCCAGTCTGGCAGTACGGGTCTACTCGTCGAGCCTAGTCAGATATCGGGTCTAGCAACAGCCATAGAAACCCTTGCTACGGACTATAATTTGGCACAAAATCTAGGAGCAACAGGTTGGAAAATGATTCGGGAAAACTATACCCTAGCTGGACATTTGCAGCAATTAACCGCTATTTACACTAGCACTCTTAAAGTAGAGGTTTTACGCTAATGAGATGGCTCCCGACACGTGATTATCTTTGTAATTATGTCGTGAGTCACCTGCCTTGGCGTGACCTGCGTATGAATACTTATCGTTCTTTAGGCGTAAAAATTGGCAAAGAAAGTACAATCTTAATGTCCTGTGAAATGAGATTTGCCTGGAACATCGTGATAGGACAGCAATGTGTCATTAACCGCAACTGTTATTTAGATGGCTTAGGGGGCATCATTATTGGTGATCAGGTTAATATCTCATCCCATACTTTGTTGATTACGGGTTCTCATGATCCCAAAAGTAAAGATTTAGCTGGGTATACCCTCCCCATTAATATCGAAGACTACAGCTGGTTGTGCACGAGAAGTACGATCCTCGCAGGGGTGACCGTAGGTAAAGGAGCGGTGGTTGCGGCGGGTTCAGTTGTCACCAAGTCTGTTGAACCTTTTACGATTGTGGCGGGTGTTCCTGCGCGCAAGATTGGTGAACGACCTCATGACTTGAATTATGTGCCTAGCCATAATGTTTCATGGGAATAATATCATCATGAATCAAGCCACAACTTTCCCGAAACTAAAGAAATACTGGCTGCGTAGTGCATCTTTTATGACTTGGAGCGAGAGTAAAGGTAAATATTTAGTTTTTTTATTGGATAATTTGCTAGAACTAGTAGTAAGTTTGTTAGCTAAATTTACTGCTTCTAAAAAACAAGTTTCTGAACCGCCTAAATCAATTCTAGTTTTACGCAATAATGACCTTGGTGATTTATTGGTTATCACACCTATTTTTGAAGCCCTACACAAAAAATTTCCTGATACTCAGATTATAGCGGCAGTTGGTTCATGGAATGTAGAGACCTTAAAAAACAATCCTTATATCTCTGAAATTATCGAAATTAACGCACCTTGGTTTAATCGTTTTGTGCAACCTCAAAGCTTTTTAGATGCCCTCAGATATATCTATTTTTCTTCTGAAGTACAGAAACTCGCACTCAGAAAATTTGATGTAGGCATCGATATTCTGGGTAGTCACTTTGGTGCATTATTATTATTGCAAGCAACTATACCCTATCGCTTGGGTGTCAATAAATATGCTGGCGGCTATTCTGGGATGCAAGACACGATCATTTTTGACCCCTATCAACATGTAGGATACTCAGCCCTAAAATTTGCGGAAAAATTGGGCGCAACTGAGTTGCCAGAAGTGAGACCTCAAATTTTTTTAACACCAGATGAAATTAAACAAGGAATTGGTTATTGGTCGGATTATACCAAGCGTATTATTGTTACACCCGGTGGTGGTTTTCCCGAAAAATGTTGGCCTTTAGATTATTACCAAGAACTAATTAAATTGATGCTTATTGATCCAAGCGTCGAAATAATCATCGTTGGTGGGAAACAAGACATAGCTGATGCAGCATATCTTGTCATCGAGCCCAGCCGTGTGCATAATCTAGCTGGCAAATTAAAACTGCGTGAAACCTATAGTGTTTTGAAACACGCAGATCTAGCCTTGTGTAATACAAGTATGCTCATGCATGCTGCCGCTGCTTTTCATATTCCAAGTTTAGTTTTATTAGGTGAATGTTGTGATTCTGCAACCCAACATCATGCCCAATGGGGCTATCAAAAAACATGTTATATCTTAGGTAAAGACATAGATAGGCTAACAATTTATAAGCCAGATGAAGTGATTGTTCTAGTTACCAAATTATTGAGTCCAACCAACACCTTGCCTCGGATGATCAACCCATGACAAAGATGCTTTTAAGACCCTACTCTGCTAACTATTTCCCTGCCCACAATCGGTTCTTATCATGTACCTAGCTCTCCTCACCACCGAACTTCCACCCAAACCTAATGGCATCGGTGACTACACTTACTTTTTGGGTGAAGCTCTCGCTAGTCAAGGTCATCAGATTACACTATTGACGGGTGCCGGAGACTTTCAGACACCCACAGGCTGTAGGTTACTAACTACAGCATTTACGCCTAGTCAGGGTATTCTCGATAGTCTACCGCCTGCCCTTGCCACGAGTCAACCGGATTGGTTAGTGATTCAATATAATCCGTTTATGTACGCACGCCGAGGGATCACGCCTTGGCTACCCTTAGCGATTCAGAAATGCAAAAAAATGTTTCCTCAACTAAAGATAGCAATCATGGCTCATGAGCTATTTGTACAACCAGAAAACTGGAAATTTATGGTGATGCACCCTTTCCAAAAAGCCCAACTCTGGTCATTATTGCAACTTGTCGATGTGGCTTTTGTATCGATTGAGCAATGGACTAAGCTGATTAAATCGTGGATACCTAACAAACCTGTCGTGCATTTACCTGTCAGTACCAATATCCCTTTGGCTGTGTTGGCGGATCAAGATAAACCATTACTCAAACATCAACTAAATTTACCGGAGCACGCGCTAATTTTAGGTTCTTTTGGCTCAGGCCATATGGGTAAAATGCAAGGTCTACTCCTCAATAGTCTGCGCAAATTACGTGAACAAAACATTCCAGCTTATTTACTTTTTATTGGCTCGGGAGGTAAAGCAATGCAAGCTGTTTGTCCGCCGGATTTACAACCATTTTTGATTACAACAGGATTTTTGGATACGGTGCAGACTTCTCATTATTTTCAGATTATTGACTTATTTTTATCTCCATTCTTAGATGGTATTTCTACACGGCGAACTTCGGCTATTTGTGGATTTACCCATGGTCTACCAGTATTATCGACCTACGGACACCTGAGTGATAGTTTCTGGCGAGATGAATTAGCTGATAATCTTGTTGCTGTTGCTGATGAAGCCGGATTTAGCCAATTAGTTTTACGCGCAGCCCAAGAACCAGCGTTTCGCGCTAAACTAAGCGAGGCTGGGCTCCGCCTTTACCCTAGATATTTTACTTGGGAAAAGATTACAGAAAAGCTGTTACATACGCTAAACCCCTAGCTAACCTGGAAATTAACCTAATGCAAACCGTCCTGATTGTGATGCCTCTAGCCGAACAAAAAGGTGGTGCAGAATTAGCTCTATTACAGCTATTTCAGCAAGGTCAAGATATGCGCTGGCTAGCTGTTTTTTTGGAAGATGGCCCGATGGTCGGGCAAGCCCAAAAACTGGGGGTGACCTCCTGGGTTGTGCCTAGAGGTAAGATTCGTGACCTGCCTAATCTGTTTAAAGTTAGCCGTCAGATTGCCCAGATTGCCCACGAAGAGGAAGCTGATGTGCTGCTTGGCTGGATGGCTGGAGCACAGATTTATGGCAGTTTAGCGGCAATCTGGGCACGTCTACCGGTGCTTTGGTTTCAACATAGTTTGCCTGAGCGCAGTTGGATCGATCGCATTGCGACATTGTTACCTAGTCAGGGTATTTTGACCTGTTCTAAGTTTGTGGCGGCGGCTCAAAATAATCTTTTTCCGCAGCGTCCACTACGGGTGGCTTACCCTGGGGTGGAGTTAGAAAGGTTTGATCCTAGTCAATTGCCAACTTTACACCAAGCACGTCAAAAACTAGGTCTACCTACAGATATCCCCTTAATTGGCATTGTCGGACGCTTACAACGCTGGAAAGGAATGCATGTGCTGGTCAAAGCCTTACCACAGGTGCTGGTCTTGCATCCTTTAGCGCAGGTAGTTATTGTTGGCGGTAAGCATGACTTAGAGCCAGACTACAGTCAATATTTAAAAGATTGCATCGATAGCTTAGATCTTGGTAATCACGTGATCCTGACCGGATTTCAGCGTAATATTCCTGAATGGATGCAGGCGATGGATGTAGTGGTTCATGCCTCAGACCGGGAGCCCTTTGGCATGGTGGTGGTCGAGGCAATGGCACTTGCCAAACCAGTAATTGCGGGTGCTGAAGGTGGTCCTCAAGAAGTGATTACTGATGGTGTAGATGGCTTACTAACGCCCTTTGGCGACGTGGCGGCCTTAGCAAAAGCTCTCCTGCGGTATCTAGACGAACCCCAATTTCGTCTGCAAATCGGGCAAAAAGCCCAACAACGCGCGCAAGAATTTTCGACTCAACGCTATGCTGAGGGCGTGGTCAAAGCCATTCGCCACTTTACGAGCGCCTGATGAAAATCCTAATCGCAAGTCACAACATCATCAAAGGCGATGGTCAAGGCCGGGTTAATTATGAGTTAGCTACCTACTTAGCCAACCATGATCACCAAGTCACGCTGCTTGCTGACCGGGTTGATGAAACCCTAGCCCAACAACCAAATATTAAATGGCAGCCGCTCACACCGCTCATCGCTAAACCCAACTTATTAAAAGGCATCCTTTGGGCAAATCAATGTACCAGTTATCTAAAAAAGAATAGTCAACACTTTGATATTATTCATCTCAATGGTGCTTTAGCTTACTGCCCACATCATGTGAATACCTGTCATTTTGTGCATCATTCTTTTGCCCAATATTTAACTAAAGAAAGATTTCCTGGTCTGCGAGGCTACTATCATCAACTATATAGTTATATCAATGCCAAACTTGAAAAAAAAGTTTATGATTTAGCCCAAAATGTTGTAGCAGTCTCTCCCAAGACCAAGCGAGAATTAACACAACTCGCAGGTATCTCTGCGGCTAAGTTGGAGGTTATTTGTAATGGTGTTGATACCCAGATGTTTGCTCCTGATGCGATGCGCCGTGAAGCGATGCGCCGTCAGCTCAAGATCCGACCCGATCAATTAGCCTTACTCTATGTCGGTGACTACACGCAGCCGCGTAAAGGCTTACGTACTATTTTGCAAGCTCTGGTGCAAACGCCACAACCTATCCTTCTTTATGTTGTCGGTGGCGGTTTGAGTGCGCCCTATCAACAGGAATTAGACGCGCTGGCTGACCGGGTACACTTTTTAGGATTTCGTAAGGACACGCCTGATTTATATCGTGCCGCTGATTGTTTTGTGTATCCGAGTCGCTATGATACATTTTCTTTAGTAATTCTTGAAGCCCTAGCCTCAGGGACGGCTGTGATTACAACCCGTGAGTCGGGTTTTGGTGAATTGATTGCATCAGGTCAACAAGGTTTAATTTTAGCTGACCCCTATGATGTGTCCGGTTTGCGTAATTATTTACTGAACCTTTACGAAAATCCCCATCAATTGCAACACTTAGCCCAACAAGGTTATCGTCTAGCTCAAGACTATACATGGACAAAAATGGCGCAGCAATACGAAACACTATATCAGCAAATCGTTAGCCGCTCTATTTCCTAAAACCCGTGTTAACACTGCAAGGGCTTTTTCGGGTCAGAGCGAGGCGGGTGAGAGCTAAGCAATACAGTAATATAATGGGGTAAATACAAATTTCTAACTGATGACTGATTCCTTGAGCGACAGTCTTAAGACGACCAGATCCTCGTCCACTAGCTCGCGAAGGCGTTCCTCTTCCTCACGTAGTCTACCCAAATGTCCGAATTGCAGCAGTTCTAAAGTAACCCGCTCCCACCAAAATGGACTAGATAAAGTACTATATGCCCTACTCAATCAACGTCCCTATCGCTGTAAAAGTTGTCAACGCCGCTTTCACGCTGCGATCAGTCGCAATAGTGCGCGAGCCAGACAACGCAAACAACAGCGTAAATCTCAACTAGAGACGTTTGTGCGTGTTGGTCTAGCCAGCATTGTCAGTGCCACCTTGCTGTATGGGTTTTGGGTGCTAATCCACCTGACTCCTGTGCCGGAGCAACCAGGCATCAAAAATCAACTAGAGACAGCCCAAAATATCCTAACAACTAGTCTCAACGACCCAAACATCCAACAATATTTAGCCAAATACGGTTACGATCGTCAGCGCATTGAGCTCGGGCAAGGGCTATATCAAAAAGCTCAAATCGCTCAAAACCAGCAACTTATCCAAAAATCGGCTCAAAATACGGTGCAAGCTCAGGTGGCGACAGCCCGTGTAGCCGTCAGTAATAACTACAAACGCTTAGTTAAGATTGCCCAAGTTGCTTTCAAAAATAATCCAGAAGTAGCTCAAACGCTGAATCTATCGACACCAGAACCCGCCCAACTGACCGCTTGGCTCACCCAAATACAAAACTTTTATCGCGATGTCTTGGCTCAGCCTCAAATTTTGGCAGAGCTAGGTGTTTATGGCATCACCCGTGCGCAAGTTGAAGCCGAGCAGACCCAAATTGTGAGCGTACAACAAGCCCAACAAGCCTTGCTTGCTGTCCAACAAAAAAGTATTCCGATCAATCAACAGCGCGATCAAACTCTCAAAACACTACAAGACTGGCTCAAAGATTACCTGATTATTGCGCAAGTCGCCCTCGAAGACCAACCCGCGCTCTGGGATAAGTTTGGTGTACCAAAAGGTCGCTAGGGGTACCAAGAAGCTCCCATGACCCCGCTGAATTTAAGCTAGAGTTAATATAACTTTACTTTTTTCTCATGTCCGAAACCCATCCCGTAATCATTGCCCAGCAAATTTTGCGCCTCTTTCGGACTGAAGTGCGGGTTACTTATGATGTGCCCTTAGGCCAAACTCAGCCGAGCCTTTGGATTATCGCCAATCACCGCAGTTTTTTGGATGCTCCGGTACTATTTGGTGGCCTAGGGCAGGCGGCGCATCTGATTTGTCATTACTATCTAGGCCAAGTGCCGTTACTCAACCGTTGGCTCCATCAATTAGGTGGGATTTATCTAGGGGCAAGCGGTCAATCTTGGGCAGCGCTCGCCCAAGCCCAGCAAATATTACAGCAAGGCCAACGCTTAGCGATTTTTCCTGAAGGTGGGCAGCGTATGACCCATGTTGCGCCGTCCTCTGAGGTTGCCAGCTTTGGGCGGGGATTTGCACACCTAGCCCTGCGTAGCGGTATCGAGAATTTAGCTTTAGTGCCAATAGCTTTGGTATCGCGTAGTGAGCAGAGTGGACCATTGATGCCTTTGGCACTCTTACGCTTATTTGATGGGCAGGAGCCGATGTTTCAGCAAGCTGGCTGGCACCCCTATGTGGTTTATGAGCGGGTACAAATTATGGTCGGGGCGCCACGTTATGTGACGGGCCAAGAAATCTGGGCCTACGAGCACGGTCAAGCCAGTCAGATCACGCGCAGTTTGGCGGCTGAACTCACCGAGCTGACGCGTGATCTGACCCAGCAAGGGTATCAAATTCCATGGTAGAGCGGCCTTTGTTGATTTATTTACCCGGCCTTGACGCTACGGGTAAGCTCTTTGAGCGGCAGTCAGCTCTTTTGGCTCCGCTATGTGATGTGCAGATCGTATCTTTGGGGGTTTGTGACCGGGGTGATTGGGCTGAGTTGACTCAGCAGGTGATCAGCGCCGTGCCAGTGGGGCGTGAGGTGATCTTGTGTGGCGAATCTTTTGGCGGGTGTTGGGCTTTGCGCGCGGCTCTCGCAGCGCCCCGGTTATTTCAGAGCTTGGTCTTGATTAACCCGGCGACAGCCTGGCCCAAGCAGCTATGGTTGATGCAAGCTGCACGCGGGGTCGGTTGGCTACCAGATATCCCGCTAGATTGGGCGGCTCCGGGCTTTATGTATTTCTTGGCGGCGATCCATCGCATTACACCGCCAGAACGGCGTTTATTACTCAAGGTTTTACGCTCTGTCCCCGCCTCGACCATTCGTCATCGTTTGACCTTGCTCGAAGAACCCTTTTGCGATCCTGATTTGGCTAAATTAACGTTGCCGATATTACTAGTGGCAGGCGGCGCGGATCGCCTGTTGCCCTCAGTCAGCGAAGTCAACCGCTTGGCCAAACTTTTTTCGCAGGTGCAAACCCAACTTTTACCCTATAGCGGTCATGCAGCGTTACTTGAGGAACAAACCAACCTAGCCGAACTTCTAGGCAAACATGGATTTTTGAACGCTCAGACTACCAGCCAGCCCTGTCAAATCACAGGGAAATTGGTTTAAGCTGAACCAAAACTCTTACAATGAGTGAGAAACTTGGAGCCTCCCTTTGAAGATTATTTTGGCTATGGCGTTACGGTGTGCCATTGGTGCCTTGCTAAGTTTGGTTCCAGCTACAGGTAATTTTTCTCTAATTCAGCCAGTATTAGCCCTTGATCGCAAAGATGTATTCAATCGCCTGACCCAAATTCCAGTATTTACGCTGGTTAATGAAAAGGGTAACCCGATTCTCGTCAGTCCCAAAAATGATAAAAGCGGTACGCAATATGCCACGTTCTTTTTGTCACCCCAAGAAATCCAAAATTTTAATAACGCCCTCAAAGCATCTAACCCTACCCTCGCTAAAGCCGTTTCGATTCGGGCGCTTCCACTAGGCAAAGCCTTAGAATTTGGTGAAGCCCAAAAAGCTCAAAATAAGCCCCTCAAAATTGATATTATTCCTCACAAGTCCACTCTAGACTTCGCCCTTACGCTAGCCAAAAAGACCAACAAAGACCTCAAAACTTTTCCTGGCATTCCCATTTTTGCCTTGACGGATCTTACGGGTAAAAAAGTGATCAGTGTCCAACGTAAGGACAGCACAACCCCTAACCAGCTCTACTTTTTTGATGAAACCGATGCCCAAAACGCGCTCAATAATCTAACAAAAAGTAATAACAAGCTCGCGGCGCAAACGCGTATCAGTGTGGCACCCTTCCAAAACCTGTTAGGTATTTTATTGAAAATGGAAAAGTCTAGTGATGCTGACCGCATCGTGATGATTCCCTCACAGACTTCGCTCAAGTTTGCTAAACAGGTCAACCCCGCACCTGCGAGCAGCAAGTGAAATCACTGATAGCAGGTGGATTAGCCGTCATCGGTCTAGGGCTTTTGTTATCGCGTGTCCTAGCTCAGGTGGAGCCTGGCCCGTTACCCAAACGCTACCAATTGGCGCAAAACCTTTATAGCGAACGGTGCTCACGCTGTCATCTAGCCTTGCCCCCAGAAGTTTTTCCGTCAGAATCTTGGCGACAAGTCTTGTTAGAACAAAGTAATCACTACGGACGTACCTTGCCAATGATGGGTAGCATTGAACGGCAGTTAGTGTGGCAATACCTCAAGGATTATTCACGGCCTTTGCAAGAAAACGAGGAAGTGCCCTTTGTAGTCGCTGATTCCCGTTATTTCAAAGCTCTACATCCTAAAGTAAGCTTACCCAGTCCTCTTGATGCCAGTAGCTGCACCCAATGTCATGTCAATGCAGCTAAGGGTGATTATGTGGTGACTGGGGATGAATAAAAGCCTAGTCTTTATGCAACCAGCTCATCATGGCGCGCAGATCCTGCCCGACTTCTTCGATAGGATGCTCGGTTTCGCGACGACGGGTAGCGAGAAAGGCTGGGGCTCCGGCTTGGTTTTCGAGAACCCACTCTTTAGCAAATACACCCTGTTGAATTTCGCTGAGGATCTTCTTCATTTCGCGGCGGGTATCGTCAGTGACGATGCGTGGGCCACGGGTATAATCCCCAAATTCGGCGGTATTGGAGATGGATTTGCGCATATTTTCGAGGCCACCTTCGATGATCAAGTCCACAATCAGTTTGACTTCATGCAAACACTCAAAGTAAGCAACCTCGGGTTGATACCCAGCATCTACTAAAGTCTCAAATCCAGCTTTAATCAAGGCCGTCAGGCCGCCGCATAAGACTACTTGTTCACCAAATAAATCGGTCTCGGTTTCCTCACGAAAGCTGGTTTCCAAAATTCCGGCGCGGGTGCCACCAATGCCTTTAGCATAGGCCATGGCGACGGCCCGGGCTTGACTAGAACTATTACGTCCGACGGCAAATAAGGCCGGAACACCTTTGCCTTCTTGGTATTGGCGACGAACCAAATGACCAGGGCCTTTGGGCGCTACCATCACTACATCTACCCCAGCGGGCGGTACAATTTGCGAAAAGTGAATATTAAAACCGTGGGCAAAAGCTAAGGTTTTTGTTTCATTGAGATAGGGCGCGATATCTTGTTCATAGATCGCTTTTTGTCGCTCATCGGGCAGCAAGATCATAATCAAGTCAGCTTTTTGGGTTGCTTCAGCAGTAGTATAAACCGTTAAGCCTGCTTGCTCAGCTTTGCGCCACGAGGGACTGCCCTGATAAAGACCGACGATGACATTAATACCGGACTCTTTCAGATTGAGGGCGTGGGCGTGACCCTGCGAGCCGTAACCGATAATGGCAACGGTTTTATTCTGAAAGTAAGCGAGATCGGCATCCGCATCGTAGTACATCTGAGCCATAACAGGTTCCCCAAGGGCATTGTGTAGCAATAGTAGCATTCTTGGGGATGAATTTGTTGTCTAGATCACTCAGCCATGGCAACATAGATGCTGCCCTCTTCGATTTTGGTTGAGAAAACTTCTGCGGGCTTAGGAGAAGAAATCGCGCCTAGGACATTGCCAATCAACGGTGGAAAGGTACACCAAGCCACGGCATTTCCGGTATCAAGGTCAAAAGCACTGTGGTGAAAAGAACAAATTAGGGTGTTGTCCTTAATTTCGCCACTTTTGAGCGGAAGTTTGAGATGCGGACAGCTGTTGTTGAGGGCGTAAATTTTTCCGTTATGGTTGAGCACCAACACTTTACGATCACCGATGGTGACGACTTCACGGGCTGCATTGGGGAGTTCGCTTTGACTGAGAACTTTGATCCAGTTCATGGGATTGGCTCTTGGGCGGTATATCTATAATTTACTCTGTTCCGGGCTTTGCAGTCGAATGCATGCTAACCATGCGAGCCTGCGCTAAACTTGAAAGTACTCCCAACCTGTGAGGGACATCATGTCTGCCCCTATCGCCAAATCCTTACACCACTGGACGGAGCAAGAAGTTGCTCAACTGGTCACCCGTCTCGAAGAAGATGCCTACGATAATGTCTTAGCAGGCTTAGAAGACTGGAAACACCTCAAGTGCCTTCAGTACACTTGCCCAGAATTAGTTGCGCCCTATAGCTACCTACTGGAATTAGAGACGGATGAAGATTAGTTGGGAGAATTGACTTAACGTAACCTTGTTGACAAAAATGAAGCTGATCATACGTGCATAACAGTATGTATAAATTTTACTAACTACTAGTAAGATTTACATGAGCAGTGGTTGCAGGTAAACAACATAAAAAACGTGATTAAACTTGATCAAGTCTTGACTTTAGTAGTTCTCACTGTAGTAATGTCTGGCAGAGTATGGGCATCAGATAATTACAATATTAGGGGTAAATTACATGTAGCCAAACCATACTCATATCTTTACTATTTTGGTCGAGAGAGTGGTGATACGGTTATGTATTACTTTAGTACCAAATCTTTTGTCGGAAAAAAGATTATATCTGTGTGCGAAAACAACCATACCTGTTGTGTCAACGGTTCCATTACCAAAGATCATAAAATACCTAAACAATTGCCTGATGCTACATCAGGAGTTTATAGAATTGTCAATGTAACTCAACAAAGGCGTCAGTAACAATAACGGCTACTTCAAATATTCTCAGCGTCTACGCCGAGCTGCCGGAGTTTTGCCGTAAGTCTTTCTGCTCGTCGTTCAGCTTGTTCAGCGCGTTGTTCGGACTGCTTAGTGCGTTGCGATAATGCAACTGGACTCAAAAACTTCTCACCATCAGGTCGATAGATTGCCAAGGTCTCATCGGTCAAACAGAAACGAATGCCCAAACGAGGACTTACCCAATCATGGATTTCGTCAATCGCTTCTCGCTCACCCTCCACTCTTAGCCAACCACTCAGGTCATTTTTATCCGGGTCATATAAATAATATTCCTCGACCGCATAACGGTCATAAAAAACTAGCTTCTTCGCCATTTCTTTGAGGGTATTACCAGGTGATAATATTTCAAATACGACTTGGAACACAATATGTTTTTCTTGCCACTGTTGATAACTGCCGCGCTTACCCTTGGGTCGCCCAAAAGCCACTAAGGTATTAGGAGCTTGACGTAATTTGTTATCGCCTTGGACAGGATACCAAAGTAAATCTCTAGCAACAAATACGAGGGGGTTATCCGCAAAAAGAATTTCTAGGTTTTCTTTAATTAAGACCATTTAAGTAAGCTGCTCATTATTATCGACCATGGATTCGCCATCGGAGTCAGGGTAGCTTATTTTGGGGGAGAGCAAAACCATCACCTAAGCTCCAAGCCTAAAACCCAGTATAAGTTTTAGCTAAATGTAAAAATAGCCTAGTCATCAAAAAGCTCCTGATCCAACAGGAGCTTTTTGATAATAAAGCGGGGCAGAGCTTAAGTATTGCCCTCTTCAATGACAGGTTCTACGCTTTCCGTAGACGTTTCAACGATCAATTCAGGGGTACTGTCTGGCACAGGTGCAAGTTCTGAAGCAGATTTCACTACTTCGTTATCCATTAAAACACCCAGCACGGAAGTATCTTCTGGTAAGCTCGTCGCTTCCGCTTCTGTAGCCAAACCTGCTTCAGATATAACTTCAAACACAGCTTGCACTACGCTATCCGCTAGCGTAGATAGCGCAACTTCGACCAAGATAGGTTCGGCAGTGATTGTTATCGTTTCAGCCTCACTTACAGCCACCACAAGAACTTCTGGTGCCACAGGTTCAACCGTAGGAATCATTACCGCATCTACCGTTTCATCCGCGACTACGACTTCAGTAGCCATAGTTTCTGCCGTTACTGAAGTAGGTGTCTCTACTACACTTTCTTCAGCTTGGGTGCGACGACGACGGCGACGATTAGCAGGAGGCTCGGGGGTAGGTTCCGGCTCAGGAATCGGTTCTATGATAACTGGGCTCGCGACTACCATAACCGGAGGGGCAATAGTGGTCAAGGAAGGCGGCGGGGTCACCAATGGTGGCACTAGTAACGGTAGCTCTACTTCTTCTTGCACTTCAACAACCACAACGGGTATTGCTAGGATCGGTGGCGCTACTACAGGCGCAGTGGCTACCACTTCTGTTTCTGCATCCACGACGGGAGTAGGGGACAAGTCGGGGATTAAGGGGGCAACAACCGGGGTAAAGAAACCAGGTGGTGGCGTTTGATCAGGAAATTCTTGGGGTAAAGGATCACCCATTTCTGGCAGAGTTGTCTGCGGTAGTGAGGCAGATTGCTCGGGGCTGCGGCGGCTAGGTGGTGCATTACGTTGGTTACGACGGCGATTGCGGTCATTACCTAGTTTTGTGCCTTCTTCGACAGGGGGGCGTACGGGAGTTTGACGCTCACTAGTACGATCTGAAGTGCGTCCCGGTGATGCTGGGCGCGAACTTCCGGTACTACGGGTTGGTCGACGATCAAGCCGGAAGGTAGGATGATTAGCGCCTAATTCGCCTTCTTTTTCGTCTTCATCACTCTCACCAAAACTACGTGAGCTCTCTTCATCATCACCGGAGAAATCATCTTCATCATTACTCTTGAAGATTTCGCCTGCCAAAAGGGTTTCTTCACGGAAACCATCACTGAGCGCAGCGTCAACGCGGTCTTTTTCTCCGGGAAGTGTTGCCAACAGACCCAAACCATCACAGGCCGAGCAAGGCCGTCCGAAGACTTCGTAAATACTCTGACCTTGACGTTTACGGGTTAGTTCGACAAGACCAAGTTCGGTTAGCTGAGCAATTTGAGGATGAGCTTTATCGGCTTTGAGGGCTTTAGAAAAATGCTCGAGCACCTGCAATTGGTCACGGCGGGATTCCATATCAATGAAGTCCACAATGATTACCCCAGCCACATTGCGCAGACGTAATTGACGGGCAATCTCAGTAGCAGCTTCACAGTTAGTCCAGAGTACGGTCTCGCGGGAGGTTGCCGAACGGGTGAAGCTACCAGAGTTGACATCAATAACGATCAGAGCTTCGGTCGGTTCAATCACGATATAACCGCCGGAGGGCAAGTCAACCCGAGGTTTGAGCGCTTCGCGGATCGCGGCGTTAACCCGATAATAATCTAGCAGTGAGCTTGCTTCGCGGTGATGTTCGACATACAAACCGGGGGGCATTTTGCTGCCATTCCAGTTAATAAGTTGTTGCTTAACGCGCTTTTGCCCAAAGGCGGTATCAACAACAATACGGTTGACCTGATTACTATAAGTATCACGCAAAACCCGTTGAATAAAGTCTTCATCCCGATTGAGCATCGCTGGAGGACGGGCAACTAAGGCCTTTTGTTGAATCTTTTCCCATTGTTTTTTGAGGGCTTCGAGGTCGTCAAGGATTGATTGTTCATCGACGCCTTCAGCCTCGGTGCGTACCAATAAACCCATACCTTCGGGCTTGATCAAGATTGCTAGCGCCCGCAAATGATGGCGTTGGTCTTCATCACGAATGCGACGAGAGAGATTAACCCCACGCCCATAGGGCATCAATACTAAAAAACGTCCGGGCAGGGTAATATTGCCTGTCAAGCGTGGACCTTTATTGCCGGTCGGCTCTTTCATGACCTGCACTAAAATCTTTTGTTGGGGCAAGACCAGTTCGGTAATCGCGGCTGAGGCTCGTTTTTGGCGAATGGGTCCGAGGTCGGTGACATGGATAAAACCGTTGCGCTCAGAACCACCAATATTGACAAAAGCAGCATCAATACTAGGCAAGACATTTTCAATCACACCTAGATGCACATCGCCGATTTGGTGGCTACCCTTGGCAACAATCAGTTCTTGGATCTGGTCTTCAAAAAAAACAGCAGCGAGACGGTGTTGTTCCGCAATAATAATCTGCTTGGACATCAAAACTCCTTCATGCGGGACAGGCTTCAGCCTGTAAAGTCAAGTGTTGCCGTGAAAAAATCGCTTACCGAAAGTCTGCGAATGAACAAGAAAGGCAACATAAGATTACCGTTTCATCTAGCTTCTGACCCGAAATGCTGTGGTCTTCTACAGGTCAGGCAAAGACTGTTCTATTTTACGAGACCTTCGTTTGCGCTTATCATAACCCAACTTGGTTGCAGCTGGATGTCTAATTTATATCTTTTGATGCGCAAAAATTTCCAAGAAACTTGCACCCATCCCCTATTTCTCTTTACACTCCTATTATGCAAACTTTGGCGGTGCTGTCACTTGCGGGCGGAATGGGACGCACGACGACCATTGTGCAGTTAGCTGACCGTTTGCAGATTCACGGACGGGTGCTAGTGCTTGATCTAGACCCCCAAGCTAGTACCACGCGCCAGCTTAAGGGTCATGCCCTTAATGGCTCCGAATCCTCAATCCTCGAAGTTTTGGCGGGCAGCCTCGCTCCGGCTGAAGCCTTACACCTGATTAGCCCACTGCTCTCTTTGTTACCTGCTGACCGGGGACTAGGCTTACATACCAAGCAATTGCCGCCCTATGCCCAAGAAATGTTGTTGCGTCATAAGTTACAGCTGTTGGGTTCAGCCTTCGACTTTTGTTTAATTGATACGCCATCAGCAAAATCAGTTTATACGGCGATGGCCTGTGTCGCGGCTACGCAGATTTTGATTCCCGTTGAGGTCAGTGCTAAAGGTCTGATCAGCCTCGAAGAAAGTCTGATGTTTTGGCAAGAACTGGATGCTAGTGGTTTAGCTCCCGGAAACTTGTTGGGCGTGTTACCGATCCGTGAGCCTTGGGTCGGACAACGACGCTTACGATCCACTCTAGAATTACTCCATAAAATGGCTCAGATCACCAACATTCCCCAATTTCCCGCCATTCCCGAATCCCGTCGCCTCCAGACGCTACACTATCCTGAAACGCTCTATCAAACAGTTTTGGGGAGATTTTTGAGCCCACAACCCCTCACGGAACCTGCTGCCCATGACTGAACGTACGACCTGTTATGTTCCGAGTACGCCACCGCCAGCGTGGGATGCAGTATCTCCGTCACCTGAGATGCTCAGGGCGATCCATCTACGTCTCAACACCACAGCAGCCCACCATTTAGCTCTAGCCCGAGTAGAATCTGGAGCAACGGCCGAAACCCTAGTCGAATCTCTGCTGCACTGGCTCGAACAAGCTGAGGAGCCACAGCGGCAAGCTATTTATCAACAGGCGCGCATCTGGGCTGAACAGCGTAAGAACCAAGGCTTACGTAAACGTAAACGCACCTATCAGCAGTCTTAAATGAAATCCAAAAGAAAAGAGATAGGGCTTTCAGCGCCCCGGTTCGCGGACATCGTAGCGTCCTCGGAAGCTGCCATAGTGTGGGAGTAACGACAAAAACCCCACAGCCTGTCTCTTTTCTCTGGTTGTTTTCGTCCGACCTCTACCTTGGTGTCGTTTGATTTTAGGTAGCGTCCGGCTTGCGGACTGGGACGAAGTTGCGGTCTCTTGCTTTGCACACCAACATTCTGATGACTAATCAAAAAGCCGTATTATTTGCTACATCAAAGTTAACGAAACCATTAACCTTTCCTTAATCTTGGCCTTCTACCGTTAAGACATAGTCTTTCACGAGCTGATCATGCGTTTATCACAATTTTTTGTCGCCTGCTCTTTGAGTCTTGGCCTCTTGGCAACCGCCCAAGCAGGCACTGTCAACGGGATCAAACGGGTTTTACTGCTTAGTGTTGATGGCTTACATGCGCTTGATTTGAGTAACTATACGCGCAATAACCCTAATTCGACGTTAGCGCAATTGAGTCTGGCTGGCGTGACCTACACCAATGCCTCATCGGCCAAACCCTCTGATTCTTTTCCGGGTTTGCTCGCAATAGTAACGGGTGGGTCCCCGGCTGCGACGGGTGTTTTTTATGATGACAGCTATGACCGCACCCTATCGCCACCTGGTTCGGCGTGCAGCACAGTCGGTACCGAAGTTGTCTACGATGAGTCCATTGATATTAATCCTGACGCGCTCAATGCTGGTGGCGGGATCAATACAGCCGCGCTGCCGCTTAATCCCAGCAAAGGCTGTACCCCAGTTTTTCCGCATAGTTTTTTGCAAGTTAATACGATTTTTGAAGTGATCAAAGGAGCTGGTGGCTACACCGCTTGGTCAGATAAACACCCTGCCTACGAATTAGTAAATGGGCCATCTGGGCAAGGGGTTGATGATTTGTATACGCCGGAAATCGCCGCTAATGGCAGCATTGCCACGAGTAGTGTCAGTGAATGCGAAAAATATGATGACCGCAAAGTGCAAGCGATCCTCAATCAAATCAATGGTAAAACCAGTAAAGGTAACCAAACAGCCCCTGTACCAACGATTTTTGGGATGAATTTTCAGGCGGTCAGTGTTGGTGAAAAGCTCAATGGCTACCTCGATGCCAGCGCTACACCGAGTACTGAGTTACAAAATGCCCTAGACCACACGGATCAAGCCGTTGGCAAAATGGTAGTTCAGCTCAAAAAACAGGGTTTATTTGCTTCGACACTGATTATTGTCACTGCCAAACATGGACAGTCACCCATTGACCCGAGCAAAACTTTAATTATCGATAACACCTTGGTGCCCAATCTAGTTAATGGTGTACAAAGTGGGCTACTAGCCCAAGCAACCCAGGATGATATCGGAATGCTCTGGCTGACGGATCAGAGTCAAACCAGTGCTGCAGTCGCGGCTCTAGCGGCTAACCAAAGTCAGGTGGGTATTCAAGAAATTCTCTCAGGCGAAGGGGTCAAGCTGATGTTTAATAATCCGCTCCAAAACTCGCGCACCCCAGACATCATCATCAAGCCCAATCTCGGGGTAATCTACACCTCGCTTACCTCGACTAAAATTGCCGAACATGGCGGTTTTAGCGACCTCGATACCAATGTCCCGATTCTCGTTGCCCTGCCTGGATTGCAACAAAGCATCATCAAACAACCTGTTGAAACCACCCAAATTGCGCCCACTATTTTGAGTGCATTAGGTTTGAATCCTCAGGCGTTACAGGCAGTGCAAAAAGAAAAAACAGCGGTTCTACCGGGCTTATTCCCCTAGCTAGCAGTTTTGCCCCTAGTTTTTGAAAACTAGGGGCAGAAATTTTATTTTGTAGCCATAACTTTTGCTAAACTTGCCGACAACCAAGCATTAAATAATCGCGACTGACTCTCCATGGGCAAATGCCGAGCCTGAAATAGCGTCAGTTGGGCTTGCGGTAGTTGATTCACCAAACGTCGCAAGCTAGCAGGTGGCGCAATGTGATCCAAATAGCCACCCGCAATCTGAATCGGTAGCTTGAGATGACTATAATCAGCTGACCAATCACGCAGCGTCGGCCATAGCTCCTGCAACATTCGCGGATTTGTATCCAAAGAAATCTGTCCCATTCGGCTTGAAGTGAGCCGTTTTAGCCCATCTTTAAAGTAGGACATCACATACACAGCGCCACCTAGTACCAAACCGTCATAAAACAATTTAGTAAGAGGTGGTATGTTGATTGCCGGACAAACTAGAAGTAACCCTTGACAAGGGAACTGGCGCGCTACTTCGAGGGCTACTACCCCGCCCAAAGAATGCCCCACCACTACCTGTGGCTTAAGCGTCATAACTAATTCCAATACCGCTTCGACAGAGGTGCTAACCGTACATCTGCCTGATGATTGTCCATGACCAGGCAAATCAACGGTCATCACCTGATAACCAGCACCTGTTAAAAATTCAACTTGTGGTTGCCAAGAAGTCTGGTTAGCCGCTGTGCCATGAATCAACAGTACCCCTGTCCCAGAACCGGTTACCCGATAGGACAGGGGCATTGTAGGGCTAACCCCCGAGTTTCATATCGCGCAAGGCACTGACATCAAGTTCAATCGCTGGTCCCATCGTGCTCTTGATGTGGACGGTGCGCCAATAACGGCCTTTGGCACCTGAGGGTTTGGCGCGGTCAATGGTTTCTTGAAGAGCCTTAGCATTATCGAGCAAGGTTTCGACAGTAAAACTGATTTTACCAAATGGTACGTGGACAATCCCGGTGCGGTCGGCGCGAAACTCTAATTTACCTGCCTTAAATTCGGCAATCGCTTCAGGCAAATTATTGCTAACGGTTCCGGCTTTAGGATTAGGCATTAACCCTTTTGGACCAAGCATTTTACCGAGACGGGCTACCTTGGGCATGATGTCAGGTGTGGCAATCAATAGGTCAAAATCTAGGAAACCACCTTGAATCTTCTCAATCAGTTCTTCGGCTCCGACGATATCTGCCCCGGCCTGTTCGGCTACTTTGACGCGCTCACCCTGCGTAATCACCGCAATACGGATCGTCTTACCAATACCATGGGGTAGACTAACCGTAGTCCGTACCTGTTGGTCAGCATATTTAGGATTGATGCCGAGGCGGGCCTGAAATTCTACGCTTTCATCAAATTTTGCCGAAGCCAGTTGCTTCATCAATTCAATCGCCTCACGGGGCGCATAGACAACATCACGGTCAATTTGTTTTTGTAGACCAACAACGCGCTTAGAAATTTTAGCCATGGAGTGCTCCTGTGGTGCTAACGTAGCTCACACCAAGCGGTGAACTTCTCCCACAAACTATTAAAATAACCTATTGAGCCTAGGTCTGTCCATCTCGCGGAACCCTATCTATGACTGTTACCTTGACGTTTGCTGAACTATTAACCTGTACTGGTGGAACTTGGCTAGGAGAAACTGCGCCGCCAGAGTACGTAATCGGCATCAACACCGATACGCGAACCCTCACCGCTGGTAATCTGTTTGTCCCTCTGGTTGGAGAAAATTTTGATGGGCATGACTATCTGGCTCAGGCTTTGGCAAAAGGGGCAGCTTGTCTCTTATCGGAGCGCGAGACGTCTTTGCCCCACTTGCGGGTCATGGATACCTTAGTGGCCTATCAAGCTATCGCCCGCTGCTGGCGTGAACATTTTGTACTTCCGGTAATCGCAATTACTGGTTCAGCGGGTAAGACCACGACCAAAGAACTCATAGCTCAGGCACTACCAGGCTGCACCCTCAAAACCCAAGCGAACGAAAATAATGATGTTGGGGTGGCGCGGACTCTGCTGAATTTAGAAGCACATCACACGCAAGCCGTCATTGAAATGGCGATGCGCGGCCCCGGAGAAATAGGTCGTCTCGCCCAAACAGCGCAGCCGACTATTGCAGTGATTACGAATATCGGTACGGCTCATATTGGTCGTTTGGGCTCCCAGCAGGCCATTGCTCAGGCTAAATGTGAACTCTTAACCCAGTTATCACCCGAGGGTGTGGCGGTGCTTAACGGTGAAGATACTTTACTCCTAAATACTGCAGCCCAAGTCTGGTCAGGCCGGGTACAGACGTTTGGCTTTGACGCAGAAACGCTTTTTCATGGTGACACACTGAGATTTCGGGGCTTAACCTTCCGCTTGCCCTTACCGGGTCGTCACCATGGTCTCAATTTTTTGGCGGCTCTCACTGTGGCTGAGATTTTGGGCTATGACCTGAAGATGTTGACTAATTTACCAGCCCTAGAGCTACCCGGTGGTCGCACCCGTATCCAAATTTTGCCCGGTAATATTCATCTCATTGATGAAACTTATAATGCCGCCCCTGAGGCGATGCTGGCAGCATTGACGTGGCTTGCGAGCCAGCCTGGACGGCGTTGGGCAGTTTTAGGAGCGATGGCAGAACTAGGTGAATTCGCGCTACCACTGCATCAAAAAGTCGGTGAACGGGTACAACAACTTAACCTTGATGGTCTATTTGTGCTGGGTGACACTCCTGAGCTGCAAACCTTGTCTCAAGCGGCTTATCCAGTGCCAACGTGGACCTGTCTGACCCTCGAAGACCTAGCCCAAACTCTTACGGCTTACCTACAACCCCACGACCGAGTTTTGTGTAAAGCCTCTCGCTCTGTTAACCTCGAACGCCTATTTCCACTACTGCTGCCTTACCTACAAAAATAGCTCTAGCCGCCTGTTACGTTGTCCTGCTAGGATAATAAAGCACCTTTGGGTCGGTGCCCGAGTGGTTAATGGGGGCGGACTGTAAATCCGCTGGCTCTGCCTACGTTGGTTCAAATCCAACCCGACCCATAGTAATGGTTTCAGGCTCTGAGTCCCGCTTACAGCGGGATTTCTAGTATCTAGGGTACTAGGTCTCCACTGCTACTGAATGGGACAGAATGCTATGGAAAGACATAGAATTTAGTGACACTGGAAGGGACGTGTGACGCATGAAAGCAACGGGTAAGACGGTCGAAGCCCTTGTTACAGAAGCGAATCAGCGGTTAAGGGCTGGTCGTACTGGCGTCACTATTCTCTTACGCCCTGGTCGTAACAAACTTTACCTACGCGGTATCTTCCCCCCGAAACCCGGAAGCACACACACTATGTCCCATCAACAATTCTTTACCCTTGACCTTCCTGCTAACACTACTGGGGTCAAAGTAGCAGAGTCACGGGCTAGAGAAATTGGCGCACAACTTACCCAAAGCAAATTTAAGTGGGAAGACCATCTATCTGAAGAAAAGGCACAAGCTCACGAAACCGTAGGGTCATGGGTAGAAAAGTTTGAAGCCGCCTATTTCTCTAAGCGTAAACGCACCCCCCAGACCCAAACCACCTGGGATGGGGACTATTTGCTGGTTTTTCGTACCTTGCCTAGTGACAAGTCTGTGACGCTGGGGTTATTGCTTGATGCTGTCAAAGGTACCCAACCTGATACGCGCACCCGTCAACGCTTCTGTATGGCTCTAGGGGCCTTAGCCCGGTTTGCTGGTCTTGACTCAGTGCCTTTGACGGAACTACGCGGTAACTATGGCAGTGCTTCCACTTTGCCCCGTGAGCTTCCTACTGATGAACAGGTCATCGAAACATGGCAGAACTTGAGCCATGCACCCGCTTGGGTACGTTGGAGCTATGGAATGATGGCGGCCTATGGGATACGTCCCCATGAGTTGTTTTCTCTTGACCTAGAGGACTTCTTGGGAGGAAGCGATAAGGTACGGGTTACTGGAGACACCAAGACAGGACAACGGGTCATTTTTCCCTTACAGCAAGGATGGGTAACGCTTTTTGAGTTACGTACTATTGCACCCCCTGCCAGTAACGGTAAGACTAATCAGACCCGTGGTGAAAAAATCTCTGAGGGTTTCAAGAGCTGGGGTGTTCCCTTCCCGCCCTATCACTTGAGACACGCCTGGGCAGTACGGGCTATTCATGTCGGGCTAGATAGCAGTGTAGCGGCTCGAATGATGGGTCATAGCCTCACGGTTCACAATCGCAGTTATCAGAAGTGGCTTAGTGAAACTGACATAGAACGCGCCTATGGGAGGGTAATACAGCAATGATTCCAATAAAAGATTTTGCTA
>JBBRQP010000002.1:0-72548 GCA_038226175.1 Gloeobacterales cyanobacterium | reverse complement strand
ACGCTCCCAAGGCAAGCGTGACAAAGAAAGTCTTGAAGAAGCGATAGGACAAGGGCTAAAGCGTATTACAGAAACTGATGCGAAAGGTTGGTTCACTCACTCTGGTTATCTTGGTACATCCGTATGAAAACCGCTGTAAGTGGCTGACGTGGAGTGTCATCAATCATTGAGTTAAGTGTTCAAACTAATTAGAATGGCTACTTTGGTGATCACAAAAGCTAAGGAGGACGGTTAGTACGGTAGGAACTAGCTTCTGAGGGTAGAGTGTATGTAAACCGCAGAATATT
Organism: Gloeobacterales cyanobacterium; assembly: GCA_038226175.1. Classification (GTDB taxonomy): domain Bacteria; phylum Cyanobacteriota; class Cyanobacteriia; order Gloeobacterales; family Anthocerotibacteraceae; genus JBBRQP01. The sequence continues at coordinate 72,261 of JBBRQP010000002.1, read as the reverse complement.
TCATCCCGCAAATCTAGGAGAAATACCATGACTTTAGATACCGAATCAGATTTTATTAAAGTTAAAAAATTGAAGAGCGTGAGCAATATCAACCAATTGGCGCTCCGGGTTCATGGTCCTACTTGGGGTGCTATGGCAATTTTAATATGGCTCTTACATTTAGTAAGTTATTTTGTCCGGATTTTATAGAGGTAGATGGTCTAGTACTTCTTGCAGAACATTATAATCATGATAATTTAGAAGATTGGAAAATTACTCTTGTAGTAGATCTTAGCCAGGTCGAATCTGTCATTAATCATATGCATACATATGACTTATTTCTAAATGATTTACAAGAAGATATTGAGCAGTCAGTTTATTGCATAATTGGACAAGCTATGTACCGTTGCTGGAAATGTTCTTTGGCAGATAAATACCCTGATAAAAGATTTCAGATGTTCTATAGTGACGAGGATATGGATGAAGGATCGGTAATTAGCTTTAATCAGATAAGAGCAATGTGAATTGGTGATTTAGGATCAGCCGGAAATTTGAAGAGTTTGCGGTGGTGCGTATTTACCCAAAACTACTAAAGAATCATTATCTTTGCGGCATAGAAGGTCATATTAGCGGTGTGTCAGAAAATGAAGAGGAAAAAATATTTGCTTATGATGTCTTTCTACATGAGCTAAATGAAGGATAGGTATTTGACAAAAGTGAGATAAAGTTTACGTGTAGACTGCTCGACGACCGGGAAAATTACTACAACAGCTCAAATATAAAAGTTTCCGTAGATCCAAAGACAGGAGAGGAAACAGTGATCGAGGTGAATCTTGAAAATTAAAGTAAGGCTTTAACTTACTTCGGCAATCATTTTCAAAAAAAAGCTGCCTCACAATCGAGAACAGCTTTTAATTAAATTTCTAGCCAAGACCCTAGCGATTGGGCTGGGGGGTCATGCGTAGATAAGGCTTAAGTGCGGTGTAACCTTTTGGAAACTTTTCCTTGAGCACTTCAGGGTCTTGGATCGATGGCACAATCACACAATCATCGCCATCTTGCCAATCTACAGGAGTTGCCACACTATAGTTATCCGTCAATTGCAAAGAATCAATAACCCGCAGAAGTTCATTAAAATTGCGCCCCGTACTTGCCGGATAGGTCAAAGTCAAACGTAACTTCTTCTGGGGATCAATCACAAACACCGAGCGCACCGTCAAGGTGTTATTCGCATTGGGGTGAATCATGCCATAGAGATCAGAGACTTTGCGATCAGGATCAGCCAAGATCGGGTAGTTAAGTTTCGTACCTTGAGTTTCTTCAATATCCCCGACCCAGCTCGCATGAGAAGCTGCATCATCAACGCTCAAAGCAATCACTTTGACATTGCGCTTATCAAACTCTGGCTTGAGCTTAGCAACCATCCCTAACTCAGTCGTACACACTGGGGTGAAATCTTTGGGATGAGAGAATAACACTGCCCACTTATCGGCCATCCATTCGTAAAAATGAATCGAACCATCGGTTGAATCTTGGGTAAAATCAGGCACCACATCGCCTAAACGCAGTGACATAACGTGCTCCTTCGCGTGAACTTGCTACTTTACCTATACCCGGCTGGGTTACAAACTGAGGGTTAAGTTTGGTAGCTTTTTTGACATTATAAGCCCCCCATGGCTCAAATCTCCAGTAATCCGATAGAGTTTGGGGTATTTATTATTAAGGTATATTATTTGCTACAGTAAAAAAATCATTGTAAGTGTACCTTTTGTACACTACATATAGGTTTATATGCTAGAATCCACACAACATGTGGGTGAGAACCCGCAAGTCGTCTTACATATTCGCCAAATACGTGCCTTGCTACCCCCAACTTTAAGGTTGGTCGCAGTCAGCAAGAATGCATCAGTAGCGGATATGCAGCTGGCCTACCGAGAGGGGATTCGTGACTTTGCCGAAAATCGTGTTCAACTTCTACAAGCAAAAAAAGCTTTACTTGCGGAGTTTGACAACGTGACTTGGCATTTCATTGGTCAAATTCAGAGTAACAAGGCACGTAAAATCGTGGCCTTAGCCGACTGGATTCACTCGGTAGACCGTTGGGAGTTAGCCCAGCAGCTCAACACCATAGCCGGAGAATTGGGCTTACGCCCCAAAATTCTGCTCCAAGTGAAGTTAGCGGTTGACCCCAATAAGAGCGGCTGGTCGCCAGACGACGTCCAAAAACGCTTACCTGAGCTAACAGCTTTAGCTAATCTTGATCTCAGAGGACTGATGCTCATTGCTCCTCTAGGATTAACAGAAGCTGCAGCCCTCAAGCTTTTCCGGGAATTAGCGACTTGGGCTGCGACCTGGCGCGAGATGGGTTATGGTCAGCTCATCGAGCTTTCAATGGGGATGTCTGGGGATTACCCCGAGGCCGTCTCAGCGGGAGCCACGATGGTACGACTAGGGCAGGCGATTTTCGGTTCTCAACCAATCTAGTTTAAGAGGAGTCTCACCGATGACCAATGTGTGGAATCGTTTCAAAGAGTTTGTAGGCCTGGGTGATGAGCCCGTCGAAGATTATGAGGAGACTGATTATTCGTCTCTGTACAAAGAACAAAATCCCGCAGTGGGAACCCCTGAGCCTACTGCCCCCAAAGAGACCCAGCGTCGCTCCGAACGGGTCAGTACGACCACACCCGCGCGTCGTCCAGATAATGTCATCGGTATGCCTAATGCCGCTGTACAAGCCGAGCTGTTTGTTATAGAACCAAAAACCTTTGATGATGCCCCGCAGCTGATTCAATACTTGCGTGAGCGCAAGTCGGTGGTTTTGAATTTGACCTTGATGGAAGCCGAGCAAGCCCAACGCACCGTCGATTTTATTGCTGGAGCGACCTATGCCATTGATGGGCACCAAGAACGCTTAGGTGACGGGATTTTCCTGTTTACCCCCAGCACGGTTCTCATCAATAGCACCACCAATCTCACCCCTGTGCGTTCCGTCCCGAATCCTGAAGGGTTCAAACTCGATCCTGACCTGTGGCGCTCAGGAACCTAAAACTGGGGATCATCGGTGGGGGAGCGATGGCGCAAGCCTTAGTGGTCGGTGTTTTAGCCCAAAACCACTGTCTACCCCAAGAGATCATGATCGCGGAACCGCTAGCCGAACGCCGCCTATTTCTTGCTACACATTATGGCGTAGCGGTTACAGCATCTAACCAAGATGTCATCGCAGCAGATGTTTTACTTCTAGCGATTAAGCCCCAGGTTTTAGAGCAAGTGGTAGCTGATCTAGGGCAACCTATAGCTGCGGGTATGGTAGTTTCTATCTTGGCTGGCATTTCTCTGAAGACTTTAGAGAAGTTTTTCCCACGTAGTGCAGTGATCCGCGCCATGCCCAATACACCCGCCCTCATCGGCATGGGCAGCACCGCACTCAGCGCAACAACCGCCGTCACCGCCGAGCAATATACCCAAATCGAGCAACTTTTTCAGGCGGTCGGGCAAGTAATTCGGGTTCCCGAATCTCTTTTAGATGCCGTGACGGGACTTTCTGGGTCGGGGCCTGCCTATGTGGCTTTGATCGCAGAAGCCCTGATGGATGGTGGCGTCGCCGCTGGTCTGCCACGCTCGATAGCACGAGATTTAGTATTGGCAACCATTACCGGAAGCATTGAACTCATGCTTCAAAAAAATCTGCATCCAGCTCAGCTAAAGGATCAAGTTACTAGTCCTGGCGGAACAACCATTGCCGGACTCGCTGAGCTAGAAGAGCGGGCAGTACGCGGAGCCTTGATTGCGGCAGTTCTAGCTGCGACAGAGCGTTCACGCGTATTAGGTAAGACGACTGTAGATTAGTGCGTACTATTTGATAGGCAGGCTGGGTATAGGATTGGCAGGTAGGTCACTCTTGAGTATTAAGGGCACAGGTGGGGGCGGTAAATTTGGTAGGGGACGCGGATCATAGGTTTCTATCACAAAACCGCGCCGTGCTTCCCCTGCTGGATTACTGGCAATGAGCATAATCTGCTCAGCATTAGCATGGGCATAAGGATCAAGGCTCAGGGTTCCAGCAGCGGGAAAAGTTCCGTAGGGCGGGATTTCTACCGTTAAATTTTGACCTTTGACTTGCCAAGCCAAACGATTTTTGTGTCTTGTCCGCCGCGAATGGGATGTCGCTAAGGTCATCCGGGCTGGTGCAGACACACCATTAAATTTGAAATAAACAATCTGGGGGGGTATGAGTTTTTTTGATCGACCCGGTTCTATAACGGCTGTGGTGGTCTCAATGCTTTGAGTACTATCTTGTGAGATTCAGAAGTAGCTTAAAGCGGTAGCGTCCGGCTGTGCGGGCTGATGTAGGCACATTTTTGCAGGTCAAGACCAAGGTTTGGGGATCGTGTTGGCACAGAAGGCGTAAGCTCAAAGGTAAACTCTGACTCAGATCAAAATTTATAGGCTTACTCACCAACCCACCTCGCTCAGTTTGGCTAGTGAGCGCTAGAGATTGAATCTGCTCAACATGCGCCAACTGCCAATTTAGACGGATACTCTGGTCTATGCCAGCTTGATAATGAAAACTATCCGGCTCAAATTTAGTAATTGATGGCATGACGGCTGGTAAATTAACAGACTGATACCCAAAAAAAACTAGCAGACTTAGCAAAACTAACAGGAGATAAACCTGGGCTCGCAGGTGCCAAAATAATCTAAGAGCCTCATTTTTCTTAAGCATTGGGCTTGCACAACAGTAACAAGGGGTACTTTTACTTGAGCATATTCCTTGAGCTCAAGCAAGTTAAGCCAAGTCCTCCTATTCCGATAGGATAACAGTACAATGAGAACAAGCCCTGTGGATGCATCATGGTCATTGCCCAACGTCCTGCTTTCAATCCTCCTGTAGATGACCTAATAAATTTAGTCGGTAATACGCCTCTTATTCGCTTACGGCGCGTAGTTGAGGGCTTAGCTGACGGAGTCGAAATCTATGCTAAGGCTGAATATTTTAATCCCGGCGGCTCGGTCAAGGATCGTCCTGCCCTCAATATGATTCTTCACGGCGAGCGGTCTGGGCAATTGACCCCTGATAAGATTATTTTGGATGCAACTTCAGGCAATACCGGCATAGCGTACGCTTGGATTGCTGCAGCCCGGGGCTATCGCGTTAAGTTAGCCTTACCGCTCAATGCCTCGCCAGAACGCAAACGCATCCTCAAAGCTTACGGGGTTGATTTGGTGTTGACTGACCCGGCTCTCAGTTCGGATGGGGCGATTCTCAAAGCTAAAGAATTGTATGCAGCTAATCCTGATCTTTATTTTTATCCTGATCAGTATAGTAATCCTAATAACTGGCGGGCTCACTATCTGACCACTGGCGTAGAAATTTATCAACAAACCCAAGGGCGAGTCACCCACTTTATCGCCGGTCTAGGTACCTCAGGAACCTGTATGGGGGTAGGTCGTCGGCTGCATGAATATAATCCTCAAATCCAGGTGCTCTCGATGCAGCCAGACTCCCCTTTTCATGGACTAGAAGGGCTTAAACATATGGAAACAGCCCTTGTTCCGGCGATTTATGACCCTCAGGTAACAGACAATAATCTTGAAGTCTCGACCGAAGCTGCCCAGCGCATGGTTAAACGACTAGCCCGTGAAGAGGGTTTGCTGGTGGGTATTTCGGCGGGTGCTAATGTGGTGGCTGCCCTGCGGGTAGCACAAACTTTAGATAAAGGGGTGATTGTTACCATTTTGTGTGACAGTGCTGACAAATATTTATCTGAGCAGTTTTGGGATGAGGTCTAGCCGTCTCCAAACAGCCTTAGCGTATACTCAAGATAAGCCACGTATCCTCAATGTCCGAACAAATTGATCTATTTGCTATGCTTGCTACGCCTGAACCTGCCACGGGTTCAACTGCTAGTGCCATAAAAACCTACGCAGACTTAGATAGCCTGAAACATGATTGTGAACAATGTCAGCGTTGTAACTTGGGTCTTACGCGCACTCAGGCCGTTGTAGAACGTGGTAACCGTGCCGCCAAAATCATGGTGATCGGCGAAGGCCCGGGAGAAAGTGAAGATTTGGCAGGCTTGCCTTTTGTGGGTAAGTCAGGTCAGCTATTAGATAAAATCTTAGCTTCCGTAAATTTTGATAGCAATCAAGATATCTATATTTGTAATGTCGTCAAATGCCGTCCACCCAACAACCGTAATCCTGAACCAGCCGAAGTTAATGCCTGCTTGGGTTATTTACGTGAACAAATTCGTTTAATTGATCCTTGGATTATTTTACTGACCGGGGCAGTCTCGGTACGCGCACTGCTCAATGAGAAACGTGGGATCACCAAAATAAGGGGTCAGTGGCTGACCTGGCAAGGCTATCGCGTTATGCCAATTTTGCATCCAGCCTACCTACTCAGAAATGCTTCTCGAGAAGTCGGCGGCCCTAAGTGGCTAATGTGGCAAGATATTCAACTGGTGCGTGCAGTCTATGACCGCTTACAAGCAGGCTTACCAGTAGATGATTAGTGTTACGCAACACCACAAGCTGAGCGCTCACCATCCGACGCTACGGCAAAGGGTATAATCATTGGGAACTTCCCCGTCTCCCTATGTCTACCCAAGCTAGCTCCGGCCGCCCCTTGCCTTTACCCCGTCAACCACGCCAAGGTCGTCCCCCTTGGGTTGTTGGCTTGATTTTATCGGGTGCGGTGATCTTGGTTATCGGTTTAGGAGCATTTGGTTTTTTTGCCGGTTTGTGGGTGAGCTTTCGTAATCTACCTGATGTTCAAAGTTTAGACCGCTATACGCCTAGTCAACGCACCCAAATTTATGACATCAAAGGCCGCTTGATTGCGGATGTGCGCGGAGAAGCTAATCGCACAGTCGTGCCCTTATCAGGTATTTCTACCAATCTTAAAAATGCAGTTATTGCCATTGAAGATGACCAGTTTTATAAACATAACGGTATTCGTTATGACACGATTATTCGCGCTGCTATCGCTAACTTTCAGGAAGGAAGGGCAGCTCAGGGCGGCTCGACGTTGACGCAACAGTTAGCCAAAAATCTTTTTCTGACGCCCAAAAAATCGCTTAATCGCAAGATTGCCGAGGCTTTTTTGGCATGGGATCTTGAGCGCAATTTTACAAAAGATCAAATTCTTAAAATGTATTTTAACCAAGTGTATTGGGGACACAACAACTACGGTGCAGAAACTGCCGCGCGAACCTATTTTGGTAAATCTGCTAGCCAACTCAATGTTGCCGAAGGAGCTATGATGGCAGGTTTACTGCGTGCTCCTGAATACTACTCACCGCTACATAGTGTCCCGCACGCTAAAGAACGCCAAGCCGTGGTGCTAGACCGCATGGTCGAACTCAAACTCATTACGCCAGCGCAAGCTGCTTCTGCCAAAAAACAACCCCTCAAATACGGCTATGTCCATCATGCCAACCTAGTTAATATTCCCTATGTCAGCAGCTTTGTCCTCAAGGAATTAGAACGCCAATTTGGGGAAGAAGCCTTACGTCAAGGCGGTTTCAAGGTTCAAACCACATTGGATATGAATCTCCAAAAAATTGCCGAATCCTCGGTCAAAGCAGATGTAGCTTACTTGCGGCGGCAGCGGGTCAGACAAATGGCTCTCGTCAGTCTTGACCCGCGTACTGGATTTATCAAAGCCTTAGTGGGTGGGGCTGATTTCAAAAAAAGTCAGTTTAACCGCGCGACTCAGTCCCGGCGCCAACCAGGTTCCTCCTTTAAGCCCTTTGTCTATTACACAGCCTTTGCTGAAGGACGCATAACACCAGATTCGATTGTGGTAGATGCGCCAGTGCGGTTTGGTAGCTATAGTCCCCACAACTACGACAACACCTTTGGTGGCGCAATGACCGTTCGTAAAGCTGTTCAGTTTTCGCGCAACGTACCTGCTGTCAAAATTGGTCGGGCAGTCGGCATCCGTAATGTGATCAACACTTGCCGTATTTTAGGTATGAAGGCTGACTGGCAGCCCAACCTAGCTGTTGCCCTAGGCTCAGTAGATGTATCGCCACTCGAGATGGCGGGTGCCTATGCTAGTTTTGCCAACGGCGGCTTTGGGGTCAAGCCCACGGTCTTGTTACAAGTCACTGACCGTGAAGATAATGTTCTTTATCGCTATAACCCTGAGCGTCCCTTGGTACTCGATCCGAAGGCCGTGGACATGGTCAATGATGTTTTACAAGCGGTTGTCACAGGAGGCACTGGCAAAAAAGCCCAGCTCGGACGACCTGTAGCTGGCAAAACGGGGACAACGAGTGATTTTCGTGATGCCTGGTTTGTGGGGTACGTGCCGCAGATGGTAACGGCCATTTGGATTGGCAACGATGATTATTCACGAATGGCTTCGGGAACCGCAGGGGGTGCTTTTGTAGCGCCTTTGTGGCGGCAGTATATGGTCAAAGCCCTGGCCGGACAGGCGGCACTACCTTTTCCGACCCAGTATCGCTCTACGTTTGGAGCCGTTACATCAGCAACCAAATCCTCGATCTCGAGCAGTAATGCCGATCAGCCACCCCGCAGCAAGCATCGGGGATCCAAAGATCAGACAACCAACACAGCTTTATTAGTAGATCCTGCCAACGCCCCAAAATCCCGCCATCGTCGTCGTCGTCACAGTGATATCAGTACTGATCTGACAGGTAATCCGGTGGTAGATTCTATGACCAGCACCATGACACCTCCCAAACGTCATCGCCCGCGCCATCGGCCATCAGATACCACGGCTGCGGTACCTCCTTCAGGTCAGTAGTCCATCAAAAGGACGGTAAATGCCACTCCATAGTAGAAGGGTGATGCTCGGCAATAATTTGCCCTTGACTCATTACGAGACGGGGAGTTACTTGGGTACGGATCGCAGCTTGGACGGTAGGTACAGGTAAGATAATCAAATTAGCAGGGTGGCCTAGTTGTAAGCCATAGCTTGTGAGACCTAGCGTGCGCGCTCCATGGGTGGTAACCATGGCAAAGCAAGCGGCAAGTTCGCTATGACCCATCATCTGACCCACATGCGCACCCATATGGGCTACCGTGAGCATATTACCCGTACCTAGCGCGTACCAAGGGTCTTCAATACAGTCTTGTCCAAAACTGACATTGAGAACCTGTTGCCAAAGTTCTTTAATGCGGGTCAGACCCCGTCGCTTGGGATAGCTATCCGTACGGCCTTGGAGGGTGATATTGATCAAAGGATTAGCCACGAAATTAAGTTGAGCGCGCTCCAAGAATCCCATTAACTTCGCGGCATAAGCATTGTTATAGGAATGAAAAGCCGTAGTATGACTAGCAGTAACGCGGCATCCCCACCCGCGCCGTATGGTCTGAGCCGCCAAAACTTCTAAAAATCGTGACTGCTCGTCATCAATTTTATCACAATGTACATCTACGAAGCAGTCATACTGTTCGGCTAGGGCAAACAAACGCTGTACCGATTGCACGCCATCTTCGCGGGTCAACTCATAATGAGGAATGCCCCCTACCCCATTGGCACCCCGTTGCAGTGCTTTTTCAACTAACGCTTCATTTACTGATTGACCATAAAAACCATCTTGGGGAAAAGCCATAATCTGCAAGGTCAGCCAAGGTGCTACCTGTTTTTGGACGGCTAATAATGCCTCTAGGGCGACTAAACTCGGTTCTGTCACATCAACATGGGTACGCACATAGAGAATGCCTTGAGCTGCCATCAGCTGTAACGCCTGTCGCGCCCGACTTTGTACATCCTCAAAAGTCAATTCTAATTTGCGCTCACCCCACAGACGAATGCCTTCAAATAGTGTGCCACTTAGATTAGGACGGGGTTGACCGCTCGTCAAAACTGAGTCTAGGTGCAGGTGAGATTCGACAAAGGGCGGACTGACTAAGTGCTCAGGGAGGTCGTAGATTATTTCATCGGCTAGTGGCCTTAGGCTCGGCCCGATCGCGACTAGTCGGGTATCCCTAACCCGTAGATCAACGGTTTCTCCAGTAATTAAGCGCAAGGATTTGAGCAGGATGGCAGGCATCTCAAAAGTCCTCTAGATCCTCAGCTACACCCACAGGCGGCTGAACCACCTGCTCCATCGGTACAATTAGCAAACCATAACCGCTATTTTCACAAAACTCGATAATTTCAGGCGTGGCAAAGGGTTCTGCCCAAGGTTGATCAAACTGATTTTGGAGAAGGGATTGGGTATATTTGCGTGCGGTAAATTCATTTTCAAACGCTAATACGACATCATAGTCACTAAAGCGCAGGGTATGAATCGTCTCATCACCACTATGACGATAGAGCAATACATAAACAAAAGCTGGTAACTGAGCAGAGCTGAGTAGTTGGTGGGGCGCTTGAGCCAAAGGACTTGCCGCTAGAGGCAGTTTTTTGGAATCAGGTGGATCCATCAATAGATCGCGAATTTCCATCAGTTCCATCAAATGTTCAGCCCAGACTTTTTCTCCTAGGGCAGTCTGATGAAATAAGGCCGCATACCGCTGAAACAAAGCCGTACGAATCTCTGGCGTATCTGCTTGGGCACTCAAGCCTAGCCAATCTAAAGCATCATTGCGGTTCATGGGCTGACCTGCTTTATTTGCGTACGGTTAAACCACCATAGGCCAAATAACCCCAAGCCAATTCCCAAAATACTGATCACCTGGGCGATGCGTAAGGGGCCGAGCATTAAGCTATCAGTGCGTAAACCCTCGATCCAAAAACGTCCTAGGCTGTAGGCCACCGCATAGACAGCCGCGACGGTGCCTGACTTGGGTTGACGAGCAAAAATCACTAACAACACACCAAATACCCCTAAGTCCCATAGGGATTCATATAAAAATGTAGGATGAAAATATTCAGCGGATGCATAGACTGTCGGACGCAGAGATTGGGGTATAAACAGTTTCCAAGGTAGATCCGTAGGGTCGCCAAAAGCTTCGGAATTGAAAAAATTACCCCAGCGTCCTAAGGCTTGCCCCAAAATCAACCCCGGAGCAACGGCATCGGCTAACGTCCAAAAGGGTAAATTTTTGCGCTGAGTAAAGACTAGTCCCGCGAGTAATCCTCCTAAAATTCCACCATGAATCGCAATTCCTCCTTCCCAAATAGCAAAAATAGAAAGCAGATTATCCTTAAAAAGATCCCAACGAAACAAAACGTAATATAGCCTAGCCATCGGGATCGCGCCTGCCACGCCCCAAACCGCCAAATCGCCGATCATCTCTGGGTCAAAACCACGTTTTTGGGCTAGACGTTGGGCAATGAGAGTTCCGAGCACAATCCCACTAGTGACCAAAACGCTATACCAGCGGAGGGTAAAAAAGCCCCACTGCCAAATAATTGAGCCAGGAGACGTAAAAATCACGATGCGTCCCAGTATCTATAGAATCTATTGTGGCATCCTCAGGGACGCGGTGGGCGAACCGGACGGGGGAGGCTGTCATTACCACTAGGTTTGAAGACTCGGTCATAGGTAGCACCGGGGCGGCGCAGGGATTTACGACCTACTGCTTTAGGCACGGCAGCGACAAAACTAACGTCGGTAATCTCTAAACGGATATCTTGACGATAGACCTCAAAATCCCAAAATTTACCCCGTGCTTGATCAGGCATAAAACCTTCTAAACGTAATTTAAAAGCTTTACTGGGTTTTTTCTTCTTTTTTTGTTGGCGAATTTTAACTAAGACATAGCCTTCTTGGCTATCTTGAAAAACAACTTCACCGCGTACTGAAAAATAATTTGGGGCAACCGGAGGGGCTTGGGGGGCAGCAAGTGCGCCAGCTGGTGACCAGACCCCCACGATCTGAGCATGAAGACCACCACTTTCACGGGTACGTGGGTAAGCAACCCATAGATGATTTTGGCTGAGGTCTAGATGTTTGCGGACTAAGCTGAGGACACGTCCTAATAGAACAGCATCTAACGTAGCTCCGTCTGTCGTCTCAATGTTACCCTTAGTGATGTGATCTGCTTCCGGCAAATACCGTCCCTCAATTAGGCCAATGGCTCGGTACTGGAGCGCCTCAGAAGGGACGGGAAACGGACGCTCGGCGGCGGCCTGTAGTAACGTCGGAAGTAGAGTAGACAGCGCGTTCGGGGTCATAAAGGTCAGCCGAGTCATAATCTTGGAGTATAGCCTTTAACTGCCCTACGTGCATTACGCTTGAGGAAGCCTAGTGAAGTTTCAAAAAGTCTTTGTGGGGATTGTGATCGGCCTCATTGGTTTGGCCTTTGCCGGGATACCTTTGCTACAACTCATTAGTAGTATTGGTGGTAGCTCGACCAAGCCCGCAACCGCTCCGGTCGCGGATAAAGGCGGTGATAGTACATTATTGAGCCGTCAAGCCGATGGTTTTGCACTGGTACTCAAGCGTGAACCCAATAATTTCAATGCCCTAACGGGACTCGCTGATATTCGTCTCAAGCAAGGTAATATCCCAGCGGCAATCGCGCTTTACAAACAACTGCGCGCCAATACGACCGATCCCCAGGCTAGTATCAGTGCGACTTTAGAGATTGCTCGGTTATACCAACAGACCGGGCAAATTCCTGAGGCTCTAGCAGAATTTGATGGCTTACTTAAAATTAACCCTAAATTTGCCCCAGCTCTCTTGGGCAAAGCCGTTACCCTCAAAATGAGCGGTCAGACCCAAGCAGCCCAAGCTCAATATTTGCAAGCCCTGGCAGCAGCCTCAGCAGAGCTTAAACCCCAGATCACCGAGATCTTCTCAAAAGTTCAAACGCCTGTGACCTTGCCCACTAATCCTCCAGCAAAAGTTGACCCCACCAAAAAGTAACCTTCAGCATGACCATTTTAGTTTGGCATCGTCGCGATCTGCGTTTGGCAGATAACCCAGCTCTAGCGGCAGCTGTCGCGCAAGATGCGTCTATAGTTCCGGTTTTTATTCTTGACCCGACGATTTTGCAGCGTCCTGATACGGCGGCGATTCGCGTGCAGTTTTTGCTAGATAGTTTGCAGGTATTGGCGCAAAAATATCAAGCCATTGGGGGAAAACTGATCCTGCGCTTGGGTGATCCGCTGCAGGTTTTACAGGAATTGGTGCAGGAGTGCCAAGCTAGGGCGGTATTTTTTAATGGTGATATCGAACCCTTTGCTCGTGAACGGGATGCCAAGGTTCTAGAACTTCTACAACCAAGAGGCGTAACAGTTGAAAGCTTCCAAGAAATCATGCTCCACGAACCGGGAGCCGTCCTCTCCCAACAGGGCAAGATTTATAGCGTTTATGGCCCTTACTGGCGCAATTGGTTTACCCACCCCAAACTCCATCCCTTTGCGGCTCCCGAACATATCAGCACACCTGAGCTACCAAGTCAGCCAATACCAACCTTAGCTGAGTTAGGCTTAGCTACGGATCAGCCTGCGGTGTCGGCAGGAGAAGATGTGGCACTGGCCTTACTCGATGATTTCTGTGATCCTTATCTGATATTTAGTTACAATACCCAACGCAATTTTCCCGCAGTTGATGGCACATCACAGCTCAGTCCCCATTTGCGGATGGGCACGATTGGTATTCGTACGGTTTGGGAGCGCACCGTCGAGCTCGAAGCTGATGCCCACAGCGAGGAAAGTCTGGCTAATTTGCGGGTTTGGCAGCAGGAATTAGCCTGGCGCGAATTTTATAAATATACGCTATATCATTTTCCTTATATCGAAACAGAACCCTATCAACGCAAGTTTACTAACTTGATCTTTGATGATAATCGCGAGCGATTTGAGCAGTGGTGTCGTGGAGAAACTGGTTATCCATTGGTAGATGCTGCTATGCAACAACTCAATCAAACGGGTTGGATGCATAATCGTTGTCGGATGGTGGTAGCTAGTTTTTTGACCAAAGACTTACTACTGGATTGGCGTTGGGGTGAGCAGTATTTTATGCAAAAGTTGGTAGATGGGGATCTAGCGGCTAATAATGGCGGCTGGCAGTGGAGTGCATCTATCGGCACAGATGCGAAACCTCTACGGATTTTTAATCCACAAACCCAACTGGCTCGCTTTGATCCCGAGGGTAGTTATGTACGCCGTTGGCTACCCCAGTTAGCCTCAGCTGAACCACAAGAACTGATCACCGCTAAAAATTTGCATCGTTATGGCTATGCCCGTCCGATTGTTGATCATAAATATCAACAGGAAGTATTTAAGCAACGCTATAACAGTGCAAGGGTGTAATTACGTGGTGTATAAATTTACAATCTAAGTACTTTTATCTTCCATGAGGTCAAGACTTTTCTATCCAAATCACGGTCAGAATTTTCCTGTTACCAATATTTCATGTTTTTATTAGCCAAAGCCTCCCTAGTCACGCACAATACCGTGTAAAAATCGGCACAATAGTAAAAGATTAAGGATTCACGACCCATGACATTAAATGCGTTAGTTCGGCAGGTACAGCAGGCAAATTTCATCACCGAACTGGCAGGGCAAGTACGTAAACAGGGTAAAACTGCTCTGCGCGGAGCCAATCGCCTAGGGCGAGCCGTGGCACTATCCGCTTTGGCCCATGACCTGAAGCAGCCGTTGCTGGTGGTTTGTCCAACGCTCGAAGAAGCCACCCGCTGGTGTAGCTATCTCGAAACCCTAGATTGGCCCGTCGTTAATCTCTATCCCACTGCCGAAACCTCGCCCTATGAACCTTTTGATCCCGAAGAGGAACTGGCTTGGGGACAACTACAAGTCTTAGCTTTACTCGCCAATGGCGCCACAAATTGGGCGATTGTGACCACTGATCGAGCCTTGCAGCCACATTTGCCGCCTGTTGAAGTTTTTCAGCCTTACTGTCAACGCTTAACTACTGGGGATCGTCAGGCCATTGGTGAATTAGCAACGCGGCTGGTGCAATTGGGCTATCGCCGGGTCAGTAGTGTGGAGCGTGAGGGCGAATTTGCCCGACGGGGCGATATTTTGGATGTGTTTCCGGTTGCCGCTGAGATGCCCTTGCGGTTGGAGTGGTTTGGCGACGAGTTAGAACGGATTCGAGAATTTGACCCAGCGACCCAGCGTTCCCTTGATGCCGTACCCCAAGCTGACCTGACACCTGTTAGTTTTGGAGCGGTGATTTTACCCATCTTGCAACAGGTTTTGACACCAGAACGTATACCTAGTTTTTTGCAAGAGAGTTACCAAAAATCTATTCAAGAAGGCCAAGTTCCTGAAGGTTGGCGACAGTGGCTTGGCTTAGCCTTTGCACAACCAGCGTCTTTATTAGATTATTTACCCACTAATACGCTCGTTGCCATCGATGACCTAGAAGCCTGTACCGCTCACTGTGAACGTTGGGTCGCTAATGCTCAAGAGAAATGGCAAGCTTTACACTTGGGTGCTGAGATTTTTCTGCCTAAACTTCATCATTCATTTGTACTGATCCAGCAGCAACTTAGCCAATTTTCTCAGGTTATGTTAACTGAATTTGTCGGTAATAGTGAGGCTGCAGGTCAACTGGGTGGGCGTAGTTTGTTGACGATACCCCATCAGTTTGGGGCAATGGCTAAAATTATTAAGGATTTACGGCAACAGGGCTTTATGTGCTGGTTGGTTTCGGCGCAACCGACGCGGACTGTTTCCCTATTACAAGAACATGACTGTCCGGCGCAATTTGTGCCTAATCCGCAGGATTATCCAACATTTAATCGTTTGATTGATGATAAAACTCCCGTAGCAGTTAAGTATTCAGGGTTAGCTGATTTTGAAGGACAAATTTTATCGACCTTACGAATTGCGATTATTACGGATCGTGAGTTTTTTGGGCAACATAGTCTTACGACGCCGACCTACATTCGTAAACGCCGTCGCGCCGCTTCTAAACAAGTTGATTTACAAAAACTCAAACCCGGCGATTTTGTCGTTCATCGCCAACATGGGATTGGACGTTTTGTACGTTTAGAAGATCAAGAAATCGGCGGACAATTGCGCGAATGCTTAACCCTGCAATATGAAGATGGACTATTACGTATCAATGCTGACCAAATGAATGCTTTGAGTCGTTGGCGAACCAGTGAAGGTAAAGGTCAACCAACTCTTTCTAAGCTATCGAGTAAAAGTTGGGAACGCACCCGCGAAAAAGTTAAGAAATCTATTAAAAAGATTGCCTTTGACTTACTCGAACTCTATGCGCGGCGCGCTCAAGAAACTGGCTTTACTTTTCCTTTAGATCAGCCTTGGCAGCAAGAGATGGAGGATTCATTTCCCTATGAGCCGACCCCTGACCAAAAGTTAGCCATTGAACAGGTCAAGCGGGATATGGAATCAGCCCGTCCTATGGATCGTCTGGTGTGTGGCGATGTGGGCTTTGGCAAAACAGAAGTCGCCATTCGAGCCGTCTTTAAGGCTCTCGTCAGTGGTAAGCAATGTGCTGTACTTGCCCCAACAACGATTCTTACTCAGCAGCACTATCATACTTTCAAAGATCGCTTTGCGCCTTATCCGATTCGGTTAGGCTTACTCAATCGTTTCCGCTCGGCTAGCGAAAGAAAAGAATTATTAGAACAACTAAAAAAAGGTGAACTAGACTTGGTAATTGGTACCCATCAACTATTAGGCCAAGAGGTCAAATTTAAAGACTTAGGTTTACTAGTTATCGATGAAGAACAACGTTTTGGTGTAGCACAAAAGGAAAAAATCAAACAGTTTAAGGCCAAAGTAGATGTACTAACCCTGACGGCAACGCCGATTCCGAGGACGCTGTATATGGCACTCTCAGGCGTACGCGAAATGAGCTTAATTACTACGCCACCTCCTTCACGTCGCCCGATTAAAACCCATCTGAGTGCTTATAATCCTGAAGCTATTCGTACTGCTATTACCCAAGAACTTGAACGGGGTGGACAGATTTTTTATGTGTATAACCGCGTCGATGGTATCGAAGAAGTCGTAGCCAAAATTCGTGAACTAGTGCCTTCGGCGCGGATTGCCCTAGGCCACGGTCAGATGGAAGATAACGAGTTAGAAGCGACCATGCTGGCCTTTGCCGAAGGTGAGTTTGATGTTTTAGTCTGTACGACGATTATCGAATCAGGTTTAGATATTCCCCGGGTGAATACGATTTTGGTCGAAAATGCCCATCAGTTTGGTCTATCGCAGCTTTATCAACTACGCGGTCGGGTGGGTCGCTCAGGGACTCAAGCCTATGCGTGGCTTTTTTATCGTCATGAAGATGGCTTGACGGATACAGCCCGTAAGCGATTACGGGCGATTCAAGAGTTTTCTCAGCTCGGGTCAGGCTATCAGTTGGCAATGCGAGATTTAGAGATTCGCGGCTCAGGTAATTTATTGGGTGCCGAACAATCAGGTCAAATGCAGTCGATTGGCTTTGATCTATATATGGAAATGCTTGAAGAAGCGATTCAAGAAATTCGTGGTCAGGAAATCCCGGCGGTCGATGATACCCAAGTTGACCTCAATTTGACGGCGTTTATTCCCACAACTTATATTGCCGATACCGAAGAAAAAATGTCCGCCTATCGACAGTTAGCAGCGATTACTAATATTAATGAACTCGATCAATTAAAACAAGAATGGACGGATCGTTTTGGGGTGATTCCTAGCTCAGTTTTACAACTATTTAGGATTATACAAGTTAAGTTTTTGGCCAAAAATGTCGGTATTTCGCGGATTCGTACTGAGAGCAGCAGTGTGGTTCTTGAGACACAAATGGCAGCCCCGGCCTGGGAAAAAGTTAGTTCGTCCTTATCAAATACGATTCGACCGCGCTTTGTTCATCAACCCGGCAAAATAACGGTCAAAGGACTCGGTCTCGTCAAATCTGATGTGCAGCTCGAATCGCTGATCACTTGGCTTGGGCAGTTGGAAGTGGTGGGTTTTTGAGGGGTGTCTTAGTCCCACTAATCCATCAATATTTCCGGATAGTAAAATTTTTAATTTCCTCCTCCAAGGCATCTGCTTTATCAGGCTTACCTTGTTCTCGAAACAGTTTTGGGCTATGCGCAGATTAGTGATTGCCGAATCTGTTTCGTGCATATTGTAGAAAACTGTTGCTAAGGAAAGGTAAAGAATAGGTTCTTGAGGAGCAATCTCCAAAGCCATATTTAACTCGTCTTGAGCACCATATAAGTCATTATCTCTAGCCATCAGAATCTGCGATTGTGTGAGATGAGTCTGTGCTTCTCTACGTTGTGTCTGGGTCAATGTTGTTTTGCTATTAGTTTGCTGAGCTACCACAGGGAAGGAAAGCAACCCTAGCATGACTAAACCCAACATCATTTTTTTGTCCATCATCCACCTCCAAAGGTAAACATTAGGTTATTCAATCCAAGTAAGTTACTGTGAGAAATCATAATCTAGTATCTTGATATTCCAATCAACATTACAAGTAAAACCATAAATCCCCAAATAGTATGTTCTTCTACTTTTGTGTAGATCCAGTTGCTTTCAATTTATAACTAGGGAGTGCGCATAGCTAGTTACTTACCCAGACTATGAGCTAGGTGTTTGCAGCGAGATCAACACAATAAAGAAAGCAAGATGTAGGAATATGCAAAAGTTTTCACTAGTCATAGTAACTTATAGCCTCAGACCTCAAGGGCTTTACGCCGCTGTGGGTAATAATTGAACAGCCTGACCTGTGCTGCTGTGACTGTCCAATTTGTGCAAGTATTAGTGGATTGCCCCACCGATGAACGTTTATTTACCTACACTTGGGAAGGGGTGATTCAGCCAGGGGATGGGGTTTGGGTACCCTTTGCCGGAAGATTTTTAGGCGGGATCGTCGTCACCGTGCAGGTAGAGGCTCCCGCTGAGCAACGCAAACTTAAGGCTATCGCAAGTATCTTACATCGTAGTTTTTTACCCGTCGCCTACTGGCAGCTACTCGAAAAAATTGCTGCTTACTACTGCACACCGCTGATTCAGGTTGTCCAAAGTGCCTTACCACCGGGGGTTTTGACCCGCGCCCAACGCCGTATTCGTCGCCAGGAGGGAGACCCCAGCCAACTTAGTTCCCCAGCCCGACAGCTATGGGAACACTTAGCTACCTATCAGCGGCACGAGGCAGCATGGCGGGAATTACAAAAACGTATACCCAATCTCGAAAGCACTCTACGCGAACTAGAACGTCAGAATCTGGCTACCAGCTACCTGCACACGCCACCGCCACCGCGTCCTAAAGTCCAAACATTCATTACCTTGCTCGACCCGCTGGCTACAGGTGCCACGACGCGCCAAGAAAAACTCATTCAAACGCTCCGTCATTTGGGTGGTGAATTGCCCTTGGCGGCCTTTATCGAACAGGCAACAACCACTAGAGCCACCGTGCTCAAGCTCGCCGAACAAGGCTGGATTGCCCTATCAGACCGTGAGATTTTGCGCAGAGAAGCAGGTGACCAACAACCCATGACGCCTGATCAGCCCAAAACTCTTACTTCAGCGCAAGCACAAGCTCTCCAACAAATTCAGCACTTAGCCCGTGGCGAAACGCTCTTACTGTGGGGCGTGACCGGATCAGGTAAAACCGAAGTTTATCTGCAAGCAATTGCCCCGGTATTGGCGCAGGGAAAATCTGCCCTGGTGTTGGTTCCTGAGATCGGCTTGACCCCCCAATTAACAAACCGTTTTCGGGCGCGGTTTCCCGGAAAAGTCTGGGTTTATCATTCCGCGCTTGCGGCTGGAGACCGGTTCGATAGCTGGCGGCAAATGTTGGCAGGAGAAGCGCAGGTCGTGGTGGGTACCCGTTCGGCGGTTTTTGCGCCTTTACCGCAGTTAGGGTTGATTATTCTAGATGAAGAACATGACACGTCCTACAAACAAGACACCCCAGCTCCGGCCTATCACGCCCGTACTGTGGCGCAGTGGCGTAGTCAAATCGAGGGCTGTCCACTGCTTCTCGGCTCGGCAACGCCAGCTTTAGAGAGTTTTCGGGCAACCCAAACGGCCCAATTTCAGCTAGCTCAGTTGAGCGAACGGGTGGGTGGTCAAGGCTTAGCCCAAGTCCAAGTTGTGGATATGCGTGCGGAGTTAACAGCGGGAGTTTTTTCTCCCCTATCGCGTGCCTTGCAGACCGCCCTGGCACAAACTATCGAGCGTGGCGAGCAAGCAATCTTATTTCTCAATCGCCGGGGCTTTCATACCTTTATCCTCTGTCGTAATTGCGGTGAGGTTTTGACCTGTCCCCATTGCGCGGTCTCTTTGACTTATCATGCAACCGACCGGATTTTGCGCTGTCATCATTGTCATTACACTCAGACTGAGCTGCAACAGGTTTGTCCCTCTTGCCAGTCGCCGCATTTCCGTTATTTCGGGACAGGGACACAGCGCATTGCCAGTGCGGTATTAGAGCTTTTTCCTGAACTGCGTATCTTACGCTTTGACCAAGATACAACCCAACGTAAGGGGGCGCACCGTCAGATTTTGGAGCAATTTAGCCAAGGTGAAGCCGATGTTTTGATTGGAACACAGATGTTGACGAAGGGTTTAGATGTACCGCAGGTGACCCTAGTGGGAATTTTGGCCGCGGATAGTCTGTTACATTTGCCTGATTTTCGGTGTCCAGAACGGGCATTTCAACTGATGACGCAAGTCGCAGGACGCAGTGGACGCGGTGCAGTGGCGGGTGAAGTGATTTTACAAACCTATGCTCCGGATCATCCGGTGGTGATCGCCGCTGCTCGTCAAGATTATCTCGCCTTTACTTTGCCCGAACTCGAATGCCGTGAGGAATTGGGCTATCCGCCCTTTGGTCGTTTGGTTAGCTTTTTATGGCAGGGCATGGATGAGACTATAGTACGGGCGACAGCACAGTTTTGGGCTGAGCAATTGGGTCAATTAGCTGGTGAAGTCCTCGGCCCTGCTCCGGCTCTGATTCCTAAATTACGCCAATCTTACCGTTGGCAAGTTCTCTGGAAGTTGCCCCTGAATATCGCCCCGCAACCGCTTTTACAGCCGTTATTAGCCAGTCGTCACGGTGTGAAAGGGGTTAGTTGTCGGGTAGATATTGATCCGCTGCATTTGTAGTTACCAAAGTTTGTTCGAGAAAACAAACTTTGAAAAAACAGTAAGATAAGATTTACCCAGTGAGGAAGCAAATTATGTGTGGCATTGTCGGTTATGTGGGTTCTCGTAAGGCCGTGCCGCTCTTGATTGAAGGCTTGCGGACGCTTGAGTATCGCGGCTATGACTCGGCTGGTATTGCCACGCTCAAACAGGGCGAAATTCATCTGGTACGCGCACCGGGCAAACTCCGCTTCCTCGAAGAAAAACTGCGCCTTGATAGCCCAGACGCCACGATGGGCATCGGTCACACCCGTTGGGCAACCCATGGCGCTGTGACTGAAGTTAATGCTCATCCTCACTGTGATGTTCATAATCGAGTCGTCGTCATCCAAAATGGTATCGTTGAAAATTATCTTGAATTAAAACAGGAATTGGTAAATCAAGGCGTCGTCTTTTACTCACAAACGGATACCGAAGTTATTGCTAATTTGTTGGGGCATTATGTCGAAGAACTAGGTGATTTTGTCCAAGCCTTTGCCCGCACGATGCAAGCTCTGCGTGGTGGTAATGCCGTTGTTGCGATGGATCGGACACAGCTTGCTCTCTTGTTAGCTGCACGCATTGGCAATGCGGGCGCGGTGGTGCTCGGCGAAGGTGAAGGTGAAAATTTTATTGCCTCAGATTTACCCGCGATTGTTAATCATACCCAGCGCATGGTCTTTCTTGAAGACGGCGAAATGGCGTTGGTGACAGCAGAACGCATTAGTTATCAACGGTTGAGTGGGGAAGTATTACGCAAACCCGTGACGGTTGTGGCTTGGGATCCAGTTTCTGCGGCGAAGGGTGGTTATAAGCACTTCATGCAAAAGGAAATCTTTGAGCAACCGCGTACTACTACCGATACCCTACGCGGACGGGTGGATGTGGAAAATGGGCGCATTGACCTTGAGGGTTTGCTGCTAGGTGATGATGACTTACGTAAACTCGACCGCATTTATGCCGTGGCCTGTGGCACGGCTTGGCATGCCTGTCTCGTCACCAAATATTTTGTGGAAACCCTAGCGCGGGTACAAGTTGAAGTAGATTATGGTTCAGAGTTTCGCTACCGTCAGCCTGTTTTTGCACCCAATAGTCTGCTCTTGGCACTTACCCAGTCTGGCGAAACCGTGGATACGCTCGCCGCTATGACTGAGGCGCGCGAACAGGGTGTAAAAAGTCTAGCGATCCTCAATGCGATTGGCTCTCAGGCAAGCCGTCTTGCTGATGGTGGCGCGATTTATATTCACTCGGGGCCCGAGATTGCGGTAGCTTCGACCAAGGTCTTTACTGGGATGTTGATGACGGGTTATTTACTGGCACTACGGTTAGCCCAGGCCAAAGGAACGCTCACCCCAGCCGAAATTCGTACCCATATTCAAGCTCTGATCGAAATTCCGGGCAAGATTAATTTACTCCTTAAAAATACCCAAGTTTACGAACAGCTTGCCGATGAGTATCACCAAGTTACGGACATGCTGTACCTAGGACGCTGGGTTAATGCCCCGATTGCCCTTGAAGGCGCTCTTAAAATGAAAGAGATTAGCTATATTCACGCCGAGGGCTATCCGGCGGGCGAGATGAAACATGGACCGATTGCGCTGATTGATGAGCGCATGCCAGTGGTGTGTCTAGCAACCCGTGATCATGTTTATGAAAAAATGCTCTCTAATATCGAACAAGTTAATGCTCGGGGCGGTAAAGTGATTGCTCTGATCAATCCTGGTGATACCCTAATCCGCGATAAAGTCGCTCATGTGATCGAGGTTCCCGAAACTTTACCCTTACTCACGCCGATTTTGAATTGTATCCCTCTACAAATGTTTTCCTATGCCATGGCGGTAAGGCGGGGGGCAGACGTAGATCAACCACGTAATTTGGCGAAGTCCGTGACCGTGGAGTAGGGCTTATTGCCCGTTTGATCATAGTTCAGCTCTCTTAAAGGTATATTTATTACGAAAAAGGAACTCTGCTCCTGGTGGACGGACTTCTTTGAGGATAGTCAAGCTCTTGCCCATAATCGTAAGCGTTTTACGCAGATCTACTTTTTGAGAGTCATCTTCGGCGATACCCGTCACCACCAGTTGACCCTGACCTTGCTGAGCAAAATCATTGAGACCGCTAAGGTGATAAATTTTTGGCGTTTTGGATTCAGCCGCTTGCTCTCGGAATGTCTGATCCTGGGCATTGATCACAATTGTTTCCTCGCCTGTCACTGTTTTACCCGGGCCATCATCATAGGTAAAATGCCAAGTCATCGCCTCGCCACTTACAGATACTTCCAGCACCGCAGGCAAAGTAACCCGCTTATTATTGGAGTAATCTCGGTATTCCAGACTGCCTGTCCACTTACCCAACAAAGCCTTATAGACTACTTGAGCAGTATTTTGGACAACCACAGATGTTTGGGCTGGGGCTGCCTTCAACTCAGTCCAAGCTATAGTTCCAGAGCAGGTAAGTGCCAAACAAAATCGCAAAAAGTAAGTCATCTATAGACCTGATTAGTTATGCATCCATTACTTTAAAAGTAATTTACCCGGCAAAATCATATTTTTTGTTTGATTAACACAGGCTATTGTGTTTTGTGGTGTAAAAAAAAATTCGGGATGACAGGATTTGAACCTGCGGCATCCTGCTCCCAAAGCAGGCGCGCTACCAAGCTGCGCTACATCCCGTTGATCTTTACTTTAACAAGTTATGTAACCAATGAACAAGTAATGTCCCTTGAGTCTCATTATGCCCGAGCCAATACCATTTCCGTTTAGAGAGAACGCCCCCCCGCCCCATAAATGGGGAGCCAGGGCACTCTTGGGTCAAGTTACACTTTCAGAAATCAAGCGTTAACTCTCTTTCTCCTCTAAGCTCAAATATCCAAACCAAGTATTAGCTGGTTTTAGCTCCCCATTTATGGGGCGGGGGGGCTAACGACCCGAGCCAATCTCTTAAATTTTGTTGTTATAATTAGCTCGCTAATCATGCCTCAACCTATGGCTCAAATTCCCGTATCACAAGCTAAAGACTCTTGGCCACGCCGAATTTTAGAGCGGCAAGTGCTACAAATTCTTGTCACCTATGCTGTATCTTGTTGGGGTATTATCCAATTTATTGATTGGCTTACCCACCGTTATCAGCTTTCACCTAGCCTGACTGATTTTGTGATTGTCCTCGAAGTATTAGTTTTTCCAAGTGTTTTAATCTTGGCTTACTACCGGGGCGAACCGGGTAAAACGCCTTGGACTTGGGCTGAAAAAATAGGTGTGCCACTGAATGCTTTGGTTGCAGCGTTGATTCTCTGGAGTAGCTTTCAGGATAAAGAGTTAGGCTCGATCAACCAAACCATGATGATGCAAGATGCTCATGGTCGCACCGTTCAACGTACTTTCCCTAAGAGTGCTTTTCGTAAACGAATTGCCCTATTCTTTTTTGAAAATCAGATGGTTGATCAAAAGTTAGCCTGGTTGCGTCAAGGCATTCCTAATCTTTTAGCAATAGATTTATCCCAAGACTTATTTTTAGATTTACATGACACCAATGACTTGGCTGATCGCATTAAGAAAGCTGGATTTTCTTACAAGGATCCGTTAGCACTTGGTCTACAACGCGATCTTGCTAGTTACTATCGACTTCCCTATATCCTGAATGGCACATTTTCAAAAATAAATAACCAATTTACTTTACAGGTCAAAATCTATGAAACAGAACATGTAAAACTGATTGCAAAGCATAATTTTCAAGGCACAGATTTATTTGACTTAATTGATCAAGCATCGCTTCAGGTCAAACGAGACCTAAATATACCAGAAGAGCATATCAATTCAATTACAGACTTTCCCGTTACCGAAATTTCAACCCGTTATCTGTCTGCCCTAGAGCATTTTACTAAGTCCAGTAATATTAGAGGATTTGATGAAAACAGATTAGAGTCAATTAAAGAGTTAAATCAATCTCTGAGCATAGATCCTAGCTTTGCCATTGCCTATGCCTTCCGCTTTATGGATTACTATAATTCAGGCAAAATTAGCCAAGCTAAAGCTGACTTAAATCAAGCAAAGAAATATATTTTTAAGTTAACGGAGCACGGTCAGTTTGTATTGAATTCTAATAGCTTTTTTGTCAGTGGACAAGCCACAGAACGACTCAAAGTCCTTAAACAATGGTCATTACTTTACCCCGATGACATCCAGGCTTATTTGCGTTTAGCAGCCTACTATATCAATGCAGCCCAGCCCGAAGAAGCCATCAAATCCTATCGGCGCGTTTTAGAATTAGACCCTGAGCAATACACTTACCTCAACGATATTGGTAGCCTATATGAAAATTCAGGTCATTACCAAGAAGCAATCGCCGCCTATCAGCAATATCAAAGCCATGTGCCGAATGAAGCTACAGCCTACAATAATTTAGGAAATATTTACTTGACGATGGGTCAATTTGAATTAGCGCACAAGTATTATCAGCAAGCCTTAGGCATTGATAGTAATAATGTTTATGCTTGGGTTGGTTTGGGTGATATTGATCTGCGTTTGGGTAATTTATCTAAGGCTTTGGCTATCTACCAAAAAACCCTAACTCATAGCCAATTATCGATAGAAAAAGATACTGTGTATAGCTCCCTAGATGACTACTATCGGCTAACTGGACAATGGCAGCCTGTTTTGGCTCTGTTTCCGACGCGCCTAACCGAAAAGCAGAAGTATTCCTCTACGCTCAGTACCCAAATTTGGGAAGCCTTTTATCTGGATGACTATACTAAAGCCGGACACCCTGCCCAAGCTAGAGCCATACTCGATACCATCATGGCAACAGCCAAGTCCGATCCCCTAAGCTATGCCATTGCTCAAATTGGTTATCTTCAGTTTTATATTGCTCAAGGTGATCCCGAGCGGGCAGAACCTTTACTCCCGGAAATTGAAAAAGTCCTTCATGATTTTGGGATTTTAGAATTCGCCCCTCTCCTATTGAAGTCACAAGGAAAAATTGCTGAATTACATAAAGATTACGCCAAGGCGATTCTCATGTATGCCGAGTATTTACAAAAAATGCCCACCGAGCAGCTAGTTCATCTCGATATGGGGCGCTGTTATCGTGAATCAAAAAATTATACTCAAGCTGAAACCGCGCTCAAGCAAGCTCTAAAGTATTTCCCAACTCATCCTGAAATCCATTACGAGCTAGCCCAACTCTACGCTGCAACGGGTGAAAAAGCTGAAGCCCGCCTCGAAATCCAATCTACTCTCAAGACTTGGGCACACGCAGACAAAACCTATGCTCTGGCTCAAAAAGCTAGAGTTTTGGCCTCCCAGTTGGGCAAGTCCTAAGCCATTGCCAGCCAAAGTGTTATCATGGGATAGTTGGAAACCAGACTGTGAGCGACAGAATCCGTCAGCTCAACTAACAGCATTAACACCCTAAATGATGGAGCAAACTAATGGAAAAGATCGTTAAGACCGATCAGCAGTGGCGCGCACAACTGACCGATGAGCAATATCGTGTTACCCGCAAAAAAGGTACTGAACCCTCATTTTGTGGCATATTTTATGACCACCATCAGCCTGGAATTTATCACTGTGTCTGTTGTGATTTGCCCTTATTTACCGCAGATGCCAAGTTTGAATCAGGGACGGGCTGGCCTAGTTTCTTTAAACCGATCAATGACGAAAATGTACTCACCGTAGCCGATAACAGTTATGGGATGCGTCGAGTCGAGATTTTGTGTGCTCGTTGTGATAGTCATCTCGGTCATGTCTTCGAGGATGGCCCAGCACCAACGGGCTTGCGCTACTGTTTGAATTCAGCTTCCTTAACTTTTGTCCCGGAAGTTACCTAAACTCACCAAAGACAGCCCATGCAAGCCCTAGATGTCACTACCTTGGCAGCACTGCTTCAGGAACTACGCCAGACATGGCTCCCGGCGCGGGTCGAAAGCGTACGTCAAGATTTTCCGCATACGGTGCGACTTACCCTGCGTCGAGCCGAAGGCATTGGTAGCCTCGAAGCCTCCTGTCATCCTGTGGCGGCGCGGCTCCATTTATGTAGCCAAAAAACCAGTGGCAAAACAATCAATCGCTATCCTTTCTCTCAGCAACTTTTTCAATATTTAGGCGGTCAACTATTAGTTAGTATTCAGCAACCAGCCTGGGAGCGCGTTGCTATTTTAGAATTTGCGGCGCGGCCTCAAGCCGAGATTAATTATCGGTTTTATGTTGAGATCATGGGTAAATATAGCAACTTGATACTCACCGATCAAGCACAAACTATTCTCTGCTGCG
Organism: Gloeobacterales cyanobacterium; assembly: GCA_038226175.1. Lineage (GTDB taxonomy): Bacteria > Cyanobacteriota > Cyanobacteriia > Gloeobacterales > Anthocerotibacteraceae > JBBRQP01. Next base: position 45,021 of record JBBRQP010000002.1, on the reverse strand, counting down.
CTCATACGGTCAGTGACCAACAGTCGCGAGTGCGTCCCTTGACCCCTGGCGATACCTACAGCCCACCACCACCGCTGACGCGCCCCATGCCTGAACTTGCCGAATCCCTCAATGATTGGCAAGAACGCATTAATTTGCTGCCGATCCCTATTGAAAAAGCCCTACTCGAAGGTTATCGGGGCGTAAGCAAACAGCTGGCTCGTCAAATGTTACAACAAGTACAGATCTTATCTAGTACACAAACCAATACTTTGAACCCGCAACAATGGCAAAATTTATATCAGGCTTGGCAACATTGGCTAATGACCCTTGCTCATGATACTTATCAGCCTGGTTTGACCGCAGAAGGCTATACCGTATTAGGATGGAGCATCACGCACGCTTATCCGAGTGGCAATCGCTTGATCGAAGATTATTACACTCAGAGCTTAAGTGAACAAACCTTACAACAACAACGCCATCGCTTTAGTCAAATTGTGAATACAGCCCTACGTAAGGTTCAAATCAAGCGTCAAGATTTTGAAACTAGGCAAAATAAAGCAGGTACGGCTGATCATCTCAAGCAAAAAGCTGACCTATTGATGGCCCAAGAGCAAACCCGTACCCTCGGTCAGAGCCAAATTACCTTGCCAGATTTTGAGACTACCTTGCCCATACTGATTCCTCTCAATCCAGCTAAAGACCTGATTGCCAATGCCCAAACCTATTATCGCCAACATCGTAAAGCTCACCGCGCACTTATTGCCCTTGATCCGCTCTTATTGCAAGTACGCACCGAAGAAAGCTATCTCGAAGGTATCCTGTCCCAACTTGAGCAAGCAGATTTAGCGGTTTTGACTGAGATCGAACAAGAGCTGCGCACAACAGGTTATGTTTCTGCCAAAAATGCTGTGAGCGGTAAAGCAACTCTATCTACACCCTACTATCGTTTCCAGACTCCCAGTGGTTTAAATATTCTCTGTGGACGTAATAATCGTCAAAATGAGGAGATCACCTTCCGCGTAGCACAACCCCAAGACCTTTGGTTTCATGCCCAAGAAATTCCGGGGGCTCATGTCTTATTACAGTTGCCATCCGGTCAAGTTCCAGAACAGACGGATTTAGAAACTGCGGCCCATGTAGCGGCTCACTTTAGTCGTGCCCGCCAAAGTGGCCAAGTCCCGGTTTTGTATACCCCACGTCAACAGGTACGCAAACTTAAAGGGCATTTACCGGGACTTGTCACCTATATGAGCTTCAAGGTGATCTGGGGTAAACCAGACCACTTACCCCAATTAGCGGAGTGAAGTTGTTTTTTGGCGACGTAGAGAAACTGCACCCAAACCACCCAAAGCCAGCAAGCCAACCAGAGCACTGGGTTCAGGAACAGCACTAGGCACCAAAGTCGCTCCACTAACGGTGACTTGATAAGAACCAGCGTAATCGCCATAGTAGCCCCAAAAACTCAAGGAGCCAGGAGCTAAACCGGAGCAACCAGAGTTTAGTGGAGACCCTGCAGCATAGGCTGGTCTGGTTACTCCAGTGGCACTGGTTGGGAATATATAGTCACCATTTACATCAAAGGGTAATTGGCTTTCTGGAACCACAGCTAAGTAAATTGTGCCAACACGCTCAATAAGGAGAAGTTTGTCTGGGATGTTAACTGATTACAATAGCAGGGCATTCTAAAAAATAGATACACTAAAGCAAGATTGAGGAAATTTTCATGTCTCAGCTGATACCCCAGCGCCGTTCTAACCAGGGATTTACCCTGATTGAATTACTTGTTGTCGTTGTAATTATTGGCATTTTGGCCTCAGTTGCCCTGCCTAATTTGATTGGTCAAACGGGAAAAGCTCGGACTACGGAAGCTTCAGCAGCCTTGAGTGGTATTAATGTCGGCCAAGAAGCCTATTTCCAAGAAAACACGGCCTATGACACCATTGGCACCCTTGATACCTCAGTGTTACCCGTAGTTGCCGTGCGCTCTGACCTCAAAACTTTGTATGCAACAACCTCAGGTTTAGCGTCGATCTCCTCTACGGAGATCAGCAAATTTGCAACGGATCTAGGCATAAATTTAGCTAACACGACCTGGCAATATGCTACCAAAGCCACAATCCCAGGAATTACGGTCACCCCAAATTGGGGCGCTGGCGCAGAAGGCCTCGCAACGGGACAAAATAAAAATCTAGCGGCCTATACCGAGAAATATCTGAGCAAAACCTTGCTCGATAGCGATGGTAGCCAATAAGTTTAAGGACAGCGGGCTTGGATTTGCGCTAAGGGAATATATGTGGCCTGAAAATTTGGCAAGGGCACTACCTGCCAATGCCTCATAGGACATTCAGGCAACTTGAGCACTCTGAGCAGCTGAGTGTCGGGTATGAGATGACTGGGACGTGCGCCCCAAAGGTTGAGCCAGACACCCATGCGGCGTAGCTGCGTACGTGCGCGTTCCCGATTATCCAAAGTAGGGGCTGAGGAATATACATCAATCCAGAGTGGAATGGCTCTTTCCCAATCATTACTTGCCCGATAAAAAGCCGCAGCAAAGGCTTGCAGGGCAATAGGAGCGCCAGGTTGCTGCATGGCTTGTTCAAAGTAGTGCGCGGCTGTCCGGTAATCTTTTTTGTATAAAAAGGCAACGCCTGCATAGCGATGATAAAGTTCCCACATCATCGGCAAGTGTTTTGCTTTGTTTAAGGTGATTCCTTGCTCCATAAAGTGTAAGGCTCGTTCCGGCTGCTGTTGAGCCTCGGCAATAGCAAATCCACCTGCTGCGTAGGCTGCGACAAATTGCGGATCAAGGGTAGCCACCAATCGCAAATAGGCTGTATTGGCACCATAGCCGGTTAATTTGCGCGCTGCAGTATCACCAAAATATTGTAAAAACTCTAGCCAGTAATAATCTGCTAACACGGAACGAAAGCCGAAACTAAAATTTTCGACCACTTCTGGTTTGGGTAAATAGGGCACAGCTGTCAAAATTTGGTTATTGCGCTGGGCTAAATCAGACCGTGGCCATTGCAAAAGAAGGATTATTCCCAAGCAACTACCCAACAAACTCAGACTAAGTACATATTTTGGCATCATCGCTAATTGAGCTAATATATGCGTTCTAAGGCGTAATCTGTGAGGTCAGCGAGAGCTTGACGGGCATGGCTAGGGGGCAAGACATCTAAGGCTTGACGGGCTTTCTCGGCATAGGTTTGAGCGAGAGCACGCGTCTGACTCAGGGCTGAAGTGCGATGAATAATTGCCAATGCTTGCTCAAAACTTCCCACTTGCATAAATTTTTGTTCAATGAGCGGTGCCAATTGAGGCTCAGTTTGAAGGGCAAAAAGAGCCGGGGCGGTAAGATGACCACTCAACAGGTCGGAGGCTACGGGTTTGCCCAAAACCTGCTCTGCTGCCGTGAAATCTAGCAGGTCATCGACAATTTGGAAGGCCGTCCCTAGATAGCGTCCGTACTGGTAGAGTCCTTCACTCATGACTTCGGGTGCACCACTCAAAACTCCCGCTGCCCGACAACTACCTGCCATCAGCGACGCTGTTTTATAAAAACTTTTTTCTAAATAAGCCTCAAAGGTTAGCTGCACGTCAAAAGATTGCTGCATCTGCCGGATTTCACCCTCAGCAAAGTGATCAATCACAGTTGAAAGCAACTTAACTACCTCTAAATTATCAAGCCCAGCTAGATAAAGTGAAGATTTTGCAAATAGGAAATCCCCTGCCAAAACAGCTACTTTATCTCCAAATAAAGCATTAACTGTCGGTAAATTACGCCGCAATGCCGCTTGATCAATCACATCATCATGGACGAGTGAAGCCGTATGAATCATCTCGGTAATTTCTGCTAGTCTACGGTGGCGTGAGCTGGGTTCGCCATGAGCAGCAGTCGCCCGAGCCGCCAAGATCACCAGAGCTGGGCGCAGACGTTTACCCCCTGCCTTAAATAAATATTCTGCTGCTTTGGCCAAAACTGGATGACGTGCTCCCACTAAGGCCACTAAATTATTTGATAACTGCTCTAGGTCAGTTTCCACCAAGGTAAAGTAGCTACTACTCGCCACCATTGAAGTACGCCCCAGCCAAGGTCAAGGTTAAGGAAGATTAAGCTCCCTTTCATATTGTAAAGGGAGTACCCCAAAAAGCGTTAATAATAGCCAACCTGATACTTAGTTTAGGGCTGGCAGTTCGATCAATGGCTGAAAAATTGCGACTAAGGGTGCGTGAGCAACCGCCAAGGTCGGATAGGCCACATCACCATAATCTACGCCAGAACGCAAAGGAAAAATTGGGTCAGTTTGCAGGCTTACCCATACCCCTTTGGCTGCAATTACAATCACCCAAACAGCAGCAATATCCCAGACTTTGGGAGTCGCTTCGACTGCGCCCAGCAAGCTGCCTGTCGCAACACTCAACAAATTATAGGAAGCAACGCCCATCATCCGTAGCTTAGCTGGGAAGGGGCGTTTGATCGCCTTGAGACTGCGCGAGCAAACACTAAATAATTGCGTGGCAGACGGCATTGCTAGGGAAGGATGAAGCGCTTGATTATTGCGAAAAGCGCCTTGGGGAACCTGGCTCCATGCAGACGGTAAACGCTGCGTCTCTGACGTAAAAGCATAAAAATCATGTCCGAGGGTGGGCATGGCTACATAACCAAAAATTGGATAGCCTCGATAAAGTAGCGCCAGTGAAATCCCCCAAAGGGGAATTCCCCGTGCAAAATTTGAGGTGCCATCTAGCGGGTCAACCACCCAACACCACTCAGTTCCCGGAAATATATGGCTATCCTCTTCGGTTAAGACGCCATGGGTCGGAAATGTGGTAGCAATCGCAGCGCGGATATAAGCATCGGCCCAACGATCAGAGTTGGTGACAAGACTGCCATCCTCTTTTTGATCCGCAGCAATCTGGGTTTGGCTGTCTTGCAAGAGTTGATGACCCACTGCGTGCGTGGTCGCCTGCGCGAAAGCTAATAGCTCAGACCAAAAAGTACTAGGGTCTTGGGTCATGGCGTTTATTGTACTATGGCAGGTGTATATCAACCATAGACCCAAAAAAAAGGGGCTGTCAGCCCCCGTCTGTCCAGGTTAAGGTAACGCTAGTATTCTGCTAAGACCAGTTCAGCCTTGGTATTGGTATGACGCACAGGAGTTTGACGCATAAAGCGTAAAGTCACCGCCCGGGTTTGTTCACCATCTACGGCTACAGCCATAATCGGCACTTCGCGCAAACCATCAGGGAACTGGTAATGGAAGCGGAAGGTACCATCGGGGTTGAGTCGAATTGTCTGGTCACCCATCGTGACCGTGGCATCAGGCTCGGTTGCCCCATAGATGATCAACTCCGCATCAGCTACCAACCAAAACCCGCGTTCACGGCTACTCGGTGCGTATTGGGCGGAATGATATTCAGCTGAGAATAAACCGCTAAACAAAGAAAGTGCTGGTAGGGGGAGTTGTTGGGCTTGGGTCATAAATCCTACCCCAGATCCGCCGATGCCTGATTCTGAGTAGAGACCTTGCAAACCTACTTCTGGCGCAGAACCCGCAGGAACATTGATTTGGGCTACATAACGATAAACAGCATCATGGGTCAAGACGGGCGGTGCTGGTGCAGGCTGGGTCAAGCCATGATTGGTGCCATTAGTAGTCGCTTGGGCATAGATACCCACAGCTCCCGGCGAGGGTGCAGGGGGCGTGTAAGGAGCAAAATCCTTATTCTCTAGACTAAGGTCTGAAGGAATTGAGATGAAATAGTCATCTACCCAGTTTGAGGGATACATCGGTGGAACATGTACAGAAGCAGAACGGGCTAAAACTAGCCACGCTCCATTACTGGCTTTGTAACCAATATCGAGTATAAAATGACGGTCACTCACTGGAATTGGAATATACCATTCTCGGGCTAATTCATCACAGGGATATTCAATGAGCGTATGGGCATTAAATCCATCAAAAAATACATCCGTGACATCGTAAAGCCGTAATAAAAGCTGCTGCCCACCCTGCGCGCGCAAGGTTTGTTTGTGTTCGAGGGGAACATCCCAGTAGGCATAGGCCCATTGCGGGTCACGCGGTAGTAATACGATACGACTCTCTCCATATCCAGCTGGTAAATCGCCTAACTCAACATCCAGGTCTGATAACTCCATGAACGTAGTCCCTCCGCTTTGGTATTTGGCTTTTTCAACCTCTTCTTTGGCTCCCAGGGTGCGCGTACGGCTCTCTTTAGTCTGGGCTAACAAAATATTTTCCAAAAGCTCTTGTTTGGTCATGCGACTGTAACGCGCAACCTGATAGCGCTGAGCTACCAACCGCAATTGACGTAACGTTAAGTCTTCTAGCTGATTATCTTCAACCACGAGACCTCCTTTTGTTTTTAGAGGATTTGCTCACAACCATAGCGCTGATCCCCTGCGGGATCAAGAGGGCAAATCTTTAATTTGCGTGGCTCAATTAGAAGAATTCTTACTAGGAAAGCCTTTCAGGATTTTTGGAAGATAAGCATAATTACTTAGTACCATTTCTGATTGTGGAAAATTATTTTAACCCGGCGATACTAGCGGCTTCTAAATTGGTTATGGTTTTGCCACTAAAGCGTACATAGCCCGCTAGATTCGTCTTGGCTTGATCACCTTGTACCCGCATGGTTCCTTGATAATAATTGACATCGCCTTGGGCAGTAAGCCAATTATTTTTTTGATCCCAGGAGCCTTCATGGGCTGTGAGGCGGGTACTCGGCTGATTACGTTGATAGACTAAGCCTTGATTGGTGCTCAGCAGGCGGTTTTGGATATCCCAATTGATTGTAGGTGAGCTTAATTGTCCCTGCGCACCAAAAGCAGTCGCTTGCTCGGCAATAAGATTACTTTTTTGGACGTACCATGCGGCTTTGGTGGATTGGATGATAACTTTTTGGGTCTGGGCAACTGCGCGAACATTACCTGTGATCGTCAGTAAATTTGCTGCGAGATCGCCATCCATACGTTGACCGGTCACCCGAATTTTTTGGGTGGGGTCCCAAACTGAGAGGTCATCGTGTGCTTCTATGCGATTTTGATCCGGTAACCAGCGTAATTGACGTGCGGTGAAGGCCAGTCTATGGGTAGTTGAGTGGGCGCGAACGTCGCCACTTAGACTCAAAATCCGCTTCTCAGTCTGAATTTCGCCGGTCTTTGCTTGTACGAAGAGACTTTTTTGACCTTTCTCAAAGAAAACACCTTCTACTCCCGTGATCACGGCTAATTTACCATCACGAGAATAGGTAGCCTTTTTGGCTTTAAGTTCCCAGAGTTGGCCTTGACCCTGTTGATCTGACTCGGTGAGAATAATATTATCAAAACTCAGATTTGGGCGAATCGCGGCGGAGGCTGTCTCTTGATTCGCTTGGGTATCAGAGCGGCTACCACATCCGGTTAATGTAAGCAGCAAGAATGCAGACCAAGATAGACCGGGCAGACAACGCATGGATACCTTATTTACCCTGAGCACGTAATTGGAATGCGACTTTCATCTGCGCGACGGCATCCTTAAGCTGGCCTTGGCGCAAATAAAGCTGACCTAAGGCAAAGTGGCTCAGGGGATTTTCGGGGTCAGAGGCAATCGATTCACGAATCAGCGCTTCAGCTTGTTTGAGATCGCCTCGGTCGTAGTTGAGAAAAGCCAAGTAATTTTTGGCCCAGGTCTGCTTAGTATCTTGCTTGAGTACCGCTTGCAACTGAGTTTCGGCACTAGAACGCTGGGCTCGCACCTGATCAAGCATGGCAACTACGTCAGGACGATTGAGGCTTTTGGCTTTGTCGGGGTCTCCCGTTTTGATGTACTCCTTGAAGTCTTCCCACCACGTATCAGGGATAGATTCACCACGTTTGAGCGGTTCCATATATTTATCGCGGGCTAGCTCTTTGATTTGCCAACTCCGGGCAAAAGCCGCCATGGCGGCACGATAGCGTGCATCTTGATTTTTGGGGTCTTTTTTGATTTGCGCTTCGGTTTCTTTGAGGACTTGGAGCGTGTAGTCAGGATTTAATTTATCGATTTGTAGCGCGACAGGCCAAGCTTTATCGAGCATAGAAGTTTTGGAATAGGCCATCAGCAGGTCAAATTTTAGGTCTACATTTTTGGGATTAGCTTTGGCTTGCGCTTCTAATTTTTGAATATTTTTTGGGGTGACGAGCTTAGCCGAATCTGGTAAAAACTGCGGGCGGTCTTCTCGAAGGCCAATACTATAGGTCGGACCGTCATTTGCGTCGTTATTAGGTGTAGCAGGCACTTCAGTCTTAGAACAGAGCGCGGCTTGCCGTGCCGTGCAGTCGCTCGCCGGAGCGGCAGTGGTCTGAGCGCCAACTGCCATATGCAAGGCTGTGATCAAACTTAACCCCAGTAAACTATGCTTCATGACTCACTCTCACGAAAGGCCGTATACACACCTTGGACGTTGTACCAATTCAAAAAGATTCTCGCAATTTCTAAGGCTAGTTGGGATTTGCCGTTCTCGATTAAAAATTGTAACACAGGCGACAAGGTTTTCTCATTGAGCCGTCCGCCCAAGGAAAGTAGTCCCCACAGTAGCCAATGTAAAGGCGTCATCTGAATCATCATTTGCACCTGCCAGGTTGGGTGCTTTTTATAAAATAAAACGCCCATCTTACCGCGCTCATACTCGACTTGAATCAAACGGGGTAGTTGACTCAAGCTAAAGGGCGGGTGCCAATGGTAGCCCACAGCTTCAGGACATTTGATCAGCTGGAGACCTAATTTTTTGAGCCGCACGCCAAGCTCCAAGTCTTCCCAGCCATATAGAGAAAAACCTTCGTCAAATAGACCGGCTTCGAGTAACCACTTACGGGCTATTGCCACATTACCTGTCGCAAAATAGGCCGCTGAGAAATCAGTGATTTTGTAAGGTTCACGGGTGGGATGTTCAAAATTTGCCGTATTGACGACCCGACCATACGTAAATATTTTGTCGTCCTTAGCCTGTTCTAGGGTATTGACATGAACGGACAAAAATTGGGGGGTGACCACCAGATCGGAGTCGATAAAAATAATCGTATCGCCGATGGCTTCACATACACCTAGATTGCGCGCGGCAGCAGGGCCTTTGTGGTTTTGCTCAAGTAGGCGGACATGGGGAAACCGCTGGGCGTTTTGTTGCAAAAACGGTACGGTCTCGTCAGTTGAACCATCATCCACAATTACGATTTCGTACTCTGTGTGCGATAGCTGATTTTCTAAGGCATCTAGAGCCTTAGTCAAAATCGCCAAGCGGTTATAGGTAGGGATGACAACACTGACAAACATCGGGTTAACTCTCACTGTTGCTTATTGTATCGAATAGCTTCCCTCCTCAGTAAGAAATAGGGGTATGTTACGTTAGAAGCACACTGCTCAACCCAAGCTATGCATCAAAACCACCAACAAAAATATGATCTAATTTAGTCAAAAGTCTCAAGTTTTGCTGAAAAAAATCTATGCTCTTGGTATCCTAACTGCAATTCCTCCTGTGAGAATCGCCCTTGTTACCGGAAATTAATCTCAGCACACCGCAAGAACCGAGTTTACCCAAAATTGGGGGACGTGTCAGTGGTGGTCTACTACGGGCACTACGTGGTCTCGATCTGACCATTGAGCAACGTGAACAGGTTCAAGAATTAATCCGTCAAGTTAAAATTCCTGGTAGTCGTAATGATACTAATCTGCGCCAAAAACTACGCCTAGATGTAGAAGCCTTGCTCACGCCGACCCAACGCGAACAGATGCGCCTTCAGATTGCCTTACAGGATACCGATGCTGATGCTGAAGAAGGTGGGGGTTGGCTCTGGCCTACTGCGGGCCTCAGTGCCCGTGAGCAGCAGTTTTATGAAGAAGCTGCGACCTATTCAGCCTTTCACGGGGGGTTTGCCGTGCTGATCATTCAGGGAGGCAACTTAGTATTTGAACAATACGACCATGACCATACGGCACAGATGGCCTGCGTACTAGCTAGTGCGACCAAGAGTTTTTGGGGAGCGGCCGCAGCAGCAGCTGTGGATGATGGTTTTTTGCAGCTAGATGAATTGGCCTGTGAAACCCTGCATGAATGGGATAAAGACCCTTGGAAGTCACAGATCACGATCCGGCACTTATTAAATTTCACCTCTGGTCTCAATCCGGCGGATCAAGAACTAGATGGCATCGGGGTCGTCAATAAGTATCAGTACATTTTGAATGTGGAAGCAGAACAAGCACCAGGCACAGTCTTTCGTTATGGGCCTAGTCATCTATGCGCATTTGGGGAAATTTTGCGGCGTAAACGGGCTTGGCGGCGCGAAGACCCCCTGGATTATCTGCAACGGCGGATCTTTCGTCCGATTGGTCTTGAAGTTTTTGACTGGCGACGTGATCAAGCCGATAACCCGCTCTTGCCCGCAGGGGCGAGTATGACCGCCCGCGAATGGGCAAAGTTTGGTGAATTGCTACGAGCAGGGGGTCTATGGCAAGGCGAGCGGGTCATTAATGCAGCGACCTTGGCTGAGTGTTTTATGGGTAGCACGGTCAATCCGGCCTATGGACTGGGATTTTGGCTTAATCAACCGACCGATGCGGCAGGACTCGAAGGCTTAGAAAGTGTTAGTAATTGGCTGCGTCGCCGAACCAGTAAAGTCATGATTCATGAAAGTGACTGCACTGATTTAGCGATGGCAGCGGGCGCTGGCAAGCAACGCCTCTACATTATTCCCTCTCGAGAAATCGTCGTGGTGCGTCAAGGAGATAAAGGCGGTAAGTTTCGTGATGAGGAGTTTTTGACCTTATTATTGGGCGAGTAAGCTTTTATGATTTCACCTAAAATCTGTTGCCACGCCCCATGATGGAGATTACCAAAGCCGATGCGCAAGCCTGCATCCTGACCGAAACAGCTACCCGGAACCACTAACGCCCCATAGTTAGTCAGCAGCAGTGCGGCAAATTGATCCGCTTCGGGACAGGGCACCCATGCCATCGCGCCGCCTTGGAGATGAGCGAGACGCAATTCGGGAAAGACTGGTTGTAATAACTCCAAACAAGAATTTCGAGCCATCAAATACTTAGCATGTTGCTGAGGCCATAGAGTTTCCCAATGTTCGAGGAGCCATTGCGCCAAAGTTGCCGCAGGCTGAGCCGGACTAATCGTGAAATAGTCTTTAATCCGCCGACACTGTTGTAATAAGTCAGGATTACCATGAATCCAGCCAATCCGTAAGCCCGGCAAGCCCACAGATTTAGCCAAACTATTGGTTACTACGACGCGCTCCCCACGCTGATCAGCCAAGGAAGGTGGGAGGTACAGCGGTTGTAAATCACGATAAACTTCATCCCCCAACACCCAAACCCCATGCTGCTCCGCCCAATCTAAAACTGCTTGTAACCATTGTGGATCAAAACATTTTCCCGTTGGATTGTGCGGGTGATTGAGGATAATTAATTTGGGCAGTTGCTGTCGAAATTGATTGAGAAAAGCTAAATCAGGCGCTAGAGTTTGGTCATCAAACAAGTTTTTTTTGGATAATGACCAAGGTATAACTTCAGCACTCAAAAAGTTAGGCCAAGCCTCAAATTGTTGATAGCTTGGTGTGATAATAATTACTTTATCTAAGGGTTCCAAAAGTGCACTCATCACCAAAAGATTAGCTTCAATAGCCCCTTGGGTTACCAAAATAAACTCAGGATCACAGTTGAGATAGCGCTGTCCAATAGCAGTGCGCAGCCCACACGAACCACTTAATTCGCCATAGCCTAGTTTAATCATTGCTAAATCTGGCGGTACTTCAGCCCAAGTCAGCAACTGCGCCCAACTGACTGTACCCATACCCGTACTGCTAAAATCCCAATGACAGGCAGATTGCCGCTGCTCAAGCCAAACTTCTAATTCAAAAGGAGCGAGATTCACCGACCAGGAAGCAACGAGCGTTGGCATTCTGGGCAAATTGCATGAATGGTCAATTGACAATCCAAAAGTTTGTAGCCATATTCTTGGGCTTGCTTGGAGCCAACGTTAAGGATCGAAGTACTTTTGAATTCAGTAGTTTTGTTGCATTTTACACAAACTAAATGATGGTGATGATGAGGATAGGGCTGGTTGATTTCGTAATGTTTGTGGCCTTCGGCTAACTCTAACTGTCGCAAGATGCCCATGCGCGCCAAGAGTTTTAGGGTGCGGTAGACTGTCGAGAGACTGATATCTTGGTCCAGATCAAGGAGTTGGGCATGCAAATCCTCAGCACTCAGATGATTGCCCTGAGGTAAGTCTTGAAAAATCTTGAGAATGATTTCACGCTGGGGGGTCAATCGCCAACCCTTAGCATTAAGCTCAGCTTTCAGATTTTGGGGTGAGTAGAGCGTTTCCATCATGTTCGCAATAACCTCGCCTTATTGACTAAAGGATAGCTTATTTTTTGAGCAATTTCCTTATTAGAAATTTATCTCAATCAAACACACAAAAGTTTATAGTTGGTCTCAGGCAAAGAAACCACCCTCGCCATTATCATCAAAAAACTCAGCTTCCACGATGTCCGTGCCTAGATCCATCGGTTGGGTATAAGTAGGTTGGAAGTTATAAATCGCACCCACAACATTGCGCCGAATTTGGTTGAGCATCTCCAGAAACATCTGGTAGCCTTCATTTTTGTACTCGACTAAGGGGTCTTTTTGACCATAACCGCGTAGACCAATAGCTTCACGTAAGGCTTCCATTTGTTGTAGATGTTCACGCCACAGATTATCGATATTTTGCAGGATAAAATAACGTTCGGCTTGTCCCATTAAGCCATCTTGCATACCATTAATAAACTCAGATTTACTCTCATAGGCAAGACGCGCCTGAGTTTTCAGTTCTTCTTGTAATTCGGTCAAGGAGAAATCTTGAAGCTGATCAGCAGTTAAGCCAGCGAGTAAAGGAATCAATTGTTGCAAGATGCTGATCATAGCGGTCATATCCCACTCTTCGGGGGGTAATTCAGGGTTGATCTGTGCAAGAACAATCTCGTCAATCGTCTCACTGACATAATCCGTGATCATGTCACTAATATCATCTCCTTCGAGAACTTTACGACGCTGGGCATAAATTGCTTTGCGTTGAATATTCAAAACCTCATCATACTCAAAAACTTGCTTACGTTGATCATAATAAAATACTTCAACTTTACGTTGGGCATTTTCGAGAGCCTTGGTGAGCATCCCTGATTCGATGGGCATATCTTCTTCGACCCGAAAGGCATTCATCAAACCAGCCACGCGCTCGCCACCAAAAATACGCAATAAATTATCATCTAAAGAGAGGAAGAATCGCGTAGAACCAGGATCACCTTGGCGACCAGCACGACCACGTAACTGATTATCAATACGTCGTGATTCGTGGCGTTCGGTGCCAATCACATGTAAGCCACCATTGCGAATCACCTCATCATGACCATCTTCGGTATAACTGCGAAACTCGCTGTAAATTGCCTGAAACGCAGTGCGTAGCTTTTGGATCACTAAGTCATCACTCGGGGCTTTTTCGGACGCCACAGCCAGCATATCTTCGATTTGTAAGACCGGCAGTGAATTTGAGCCATAGGTTTCAACCGCTAGATCGACGGCTGCTTTGACTGTTTCTTTGATTTGATCCGAGAGCTCACAGGGAAAAAGACTATTGGTCGCGGGTAGATTTTTTTTGGTGGCAGTAACGTTACTGAAACCTTGGGCGGGTGCGCGACGTTTACCAGCACCTTGTAATTGCAAAGCCGCAAGTAAATCAGGTTGCTCTTCGAGTTCGAGTAAAGAAGGCAGCAATTCAGCTCTAAGGGCTAGCCGTGCCATATATTCAGCATTACCCCCTAACAAAATATCTGTACCCCGTCCTGCCATATTGGTGGCGATTGTCACGGTTGATCTGCGACCAGCCTGCGCTACAATTTCTGACTCCCGCTCGACGTTTTCGGGTTTGGCATTGAGCAGGTTAAAGGGAATCTGTTGCTCTTTGAGGATACCAGCGAGGACTTCTGATTTTTCGATAGAGGTTGTCCCGACCAAAATCGGACGGCCTTTAGCGTACATCTCTTCAATTTCTTTGGCGACCGCTATCCATTTTGCTTTTTCTGACTTGTAGACTTGATCAGGTAAGTCACCGCGTGAGACCTTGCGATTGGTCGGAATTGGAGTCACTTCAAGAGTATAAATTTTGCCAAATTCTGCCTCTTCGGTCAAAGCCGTCCCCGTCATACCTGAGAGCTTGGGATACAAAAGAAAAAAGTTTTGGTAGGTAATGGTGGCGAGGGTTTGGGTTTCATTTTCGATGGTGACTTGTTCTTTGGATTCAATTGCTTGGTGTAGACCATCTGACCAACGACGACCAGGCATGATCCGGCCTGTAAATTCATCTACAATGACAACTTCGCTATCGCGAACAATGTAATGAACATCCCGTTGAAATAATTCTTTAGCCTTGAGAGCATTAAAAACAAAGTGCGCCCAAGGATCGGCTGGATCAAATAGATCACGAACACTCAAAAGCTGCTCTGCGACTTCATAACCTTCGTCGTTAAGCAGTACGTTACGCTCTTTTTCGGCAACTTCGTAATGTTTATTTTTTTCTAATTGCAGCGAAACTTCTGTTGCCCGATAATATTTTTCTGCTGGCTTGGCGACCTGTCCTGAAATAATCAGCGGCGTACGGGCTTCATCAATCAAAATTGAGTCAACTTCGTCAATAACTGCATAGTTAAAGGGACGTTGCACAAGTTCCTGCATCGTCTGCGCCATATTATCGCGCAGATAATCAAATCCTAGTTCACTATTGGTGGCATAGGTGACATCACAGGTATAGTTTTGGCGGCGTTCGTAGGGTTCCATAGTGTTTTGGATCAAACCCACACTGAGGCCCAAAAATCGGTGTACTTGACCCATCCACTCGGAGTCACGACGGGCTAGATAGTCATTGACTGTAACAATATGCACACCTTTACCAGAAAGGGCATTGAGATAAGCTGGTAAGGTTGAGACGAGAGTTTTACCTTCCCCGGTTTTCATCTCAGCAATTTGTCCATTATGCAAGACCATCCCACCTAGCAGCTGCACATCATAATGACGCAATCCCAAAACGCGACGAGAAGCCTCACGCACGGCCGCAAACGCCTCGGGCAACAGACTATCTAGAGTGGCTCCTGCTTCAAGACGCTCCCGAAATTTTGGCGTCAACTCCCGCAATTCTTCATCGCTAAGCTGTTCCATATCTTCTTCTAGGGCATTAATTTCCGCAAGTTTGGGCTGATAGGTCTTAACTTTACGTTCTTGCGGGTCGCCGAAAATTTTGCCCAGAAAATTGAACATGATTCCAGTAATGAGAGGCTGCTATTGCAATCTTAGCATTAACCCTTCGAGCCGCCGGATTTGCTCGTCATCCGTAAAAATTGGGTTAGATAACCCGCTGTTTGTTGGGGTTGGTCTTCTTGAGGATAGTGTCCCGCCTCAGCCAGCTTGATCAGATCAGCGTGAGGGAGTTGCTTGACCAAAGACTCGGCGAGACTCAAAGGTAGCCAAGGGTCTTTGACACCCCACAATAATAGAAGTGGTTTTTCCCAAGTTTTTAGACCCTGCATGATTTCATTGGTCACCAAGGGCAAACTCAGACTACGCACCGTCGCAAAAATCGCCTTACCTGCTGCCGAACTGGTCAATAAGCCTTTGCGGTAAACTTCGAGGGCTGCATCAGGAATGGGATGCACATTAGGAGCCTCGAGGGTGCGGTCAATGACCAAAGGGTCTTGGGTTAACATCTCACCGATCAGCGGTAAACCCATTTGTTGTAAAGCCCAAGGTAGACGCGCCGTTGTGGCAAGAGGGGTGTTAAGTAAAATTAGTTTTTCAATGCGTTCGGGGTGACGCAGGGCATACTGTAAGCCTACAGAGCCCAAGAAACCCTGAATTACTAAGGTAAATTTGGTCAGTTCTAAAATATCTAAAAATTCAGACAGGCTGCCAAGAAAAGCCTCGGGCGTATACAAAAATTCTTTTTTATCCGGCTTACTCGAAAGACCATAACCAGGCCAATCTGGGGCAATAGCTACAATACCTTGCTGGTCTAGCTCCGGCAGTACTCCGCGCCAGCTGTAGCTCTGAGAAGGTAAACCATGAAGAAGAATCACCGGTTCATGGGCAATGGTAACCGAAGGCTGGGTTTGTCGGTAAAACCACTCGAGAGTGCCGACTTTGATGCATTGGCTGCTGACGGACACAGAGGCGCTCACTCAGCTAAATAAAATGGCTCCCCGGGCAAGATTCGAACTTGCGACCAATCGATTAACAGTCGATCGCTCTACCGCTGAGCTACCGAGGAATGTATAGATAAGCCTAACGCTCTTTTTGTCTCCCTGTCAATTACCTTTTTGATAACCAGAATCATGATCGACCTCACAAAACCTCTGCCAGAAAGTAACATAACTTAACAATGCAAGAATTTGTGTTATATTGGGCGTATTCAGCATTTTAAGAGGCCGCTCATGGTTTTGTACTACAGTGTCTTGGGTTTCGGAGTTGTAGCAATGACTTTTTTGAGCCTAATTGCTTGGTACAACTCGGACAAGCCCGCAGGTTGGGATTTTGTGACAACCCCCAAATGGGCTAACTGGGACTGGGCTAAAGCTAAAGGCGAGCAGGGTGAAGCCCCTAGTTCAGATTTTGCCAACATTTCTCCTACTGACACCGCCCCTCGAATTTAAAGATTTTCTTAAGTTTCTTTATAGATAATCTCGAGATGCGCGATACACAATTAAGGGAACCAATTTAACTGAAGGTTCCCTTATGTTTGCACCCCGTCAAGCTATGGCTACGGTTCTTTCGACACGAGACCGTATCCTCAAAACTGCCCGCCATTTGTTTGCAGCGAAGGGTTACGGCTCGACCTCAACTGCTCAGATTGCCAAAGAAGCAGGCATTGCTGAGGGCACCATTTTCAGGTATTTTCCTACTAAGCGGGATTTGTTGATCGAACTCGCCATTGCGGGTTGGGTTGAAATTTTAACGGAATTACTCACTGAATTAAGCCAGCTATCTTCCTATGATAATCTTGAGCCGATGATGTTTAACCGTATGCTCAAACTAGATACCACCCTCGAAACCCTTAAAGTTTGTTTTTATGAAGCACAATTTCACCCCGAATTGCAGATGCAAATTCAGCAAGAAGTTGTCGAAAAAATGATCCATGTCGCTGAAGATTTCTTTCGTACGGCTATCGAACGGGGCGTCTACCGCAAAATTAATCCCCGTGTCGCAGCTCGAGTATTTTTAGGCATGTTTACGATTGCCGGATTTAGCCAAGAAACACTTAGCCCACTGAATATTTTGAGTCGTGATGAAATGGCTCGCGGATTGACTGATATTTTCTTGCATGGCGTTTTGGCAAGTCCGGCTCCAGCCTGATCTTAATTTAAGAGGGTTTGCTGGGGATGCTCTACCATATAGAGTGCTGCTTTGGCTTCTTCGACTCTATCCCCCTGAGGGTAGTCGCGTAAAAGTTGAGTAAGGTAGGCTGAACGTGCCGTCATTTCATACAAGGTCATCAGAGCATCGTCGTTATAGACACTGTTAGGAAAGGCTTGGCGTAAGGCTTGGACTGCGTGTGCTACTTGGCGGATATACCAAACTTCCCAACCACCAAACTGATTTTGCCGCTCAGCTTTGGTGGGTTGATAAAGCGTTGGATCATGGCCTATTTGCGGGTCAAAGGTCGGCAAGGGATGCATTGCGCTGATTTCCCCATCGGGATAACTTTGGTAAAGACGATAGAGCAGATTGATCTGCTGGAAACGGGTTTTTTCAGCAAATTCCGGCTTTTGGAGAAGCGGCCAAGTTAGGGATAGAGCAACGGCTAAAGCATTAGCCTGACGGTAGTTATCCTTGAGGCTGGGGAGCAAATCATCATCTGTGCCGATACCGCCGGCGCGTCCATCATCAAATAGCACTAAGTAACCTAGCTGATAGCCAGAGGAACGGGCGAGAGCAGCCAATCGTGGGGATGGGTCTCTAGCTAGGTTTTGCCAAAGCTCCTGCTGTACGCCATAGCGGCGGCTGATAGTCTGATTACCATAAGGCCGCTGGAATAAGTTCAATACGGGATCTATGGTGAGTCCCCTCGTCAGGCGCAAGGCTTCTGGATAATTTTGCTGGCGCGCTTGGCGTAGAGCTTGGGCGTATTGGGCTGCTGGAGCTAACGGGTGTAGCGCAAACTGTTGATAAAATTCCTGAAGCTCGGCTTCACTGGTGCCTACATCTAGTAGCCACAGCAGTTGGTGGAGTAGCCGAAATTTCATGTCGCCATCAGGGACGGGCATAGCCACCAAGTCTGCAAATTGCTTGAGGGCGGCGATGCGCTTACCTTGCCACATTAGGGTACGCCCCAACCAATAACCAGCATCATCAGCGCCAGGATGGTTGGGGTATTGGGTGAGCCAAGTGCGCCACTTTAATTCCTCCATCCGAGCAGCAGTAGACTTTTTAGCCGTAGTATTTTCAAAATTGCGATAACCGCCAAAATAGGAACCCCCACGAATCGCACCATAGGCACGGCAGGCTTGGGTAAAGCGGGAATTGGGGAAATTTTCGGCTAGCTGCAACAAAATTAGCCGATTAGTAATCGGTTTGAGCGCTATAAAGTCGCCATTGAGAGCCGTAGCTAAAAGCGCGCGACCCCGCTTATCATGCTTGGTGAGTAATACTGCTGCGGCTAAGATCTGTAGAGGGTCATGATCATCCCCTAAGATCCGTAAGACAAGGAGTTGACCATTAACAGGATATTGTTCTTGGTTGGTGATACTCTCTAGTAAATATTTTTGTTCCCCAGCAGTGACATTGTGATAGAGCTCAAAGGCCGCCTTAGCATTAGGAAGGTTGGTAATTTCGGCAGGCCAATCATGATAGGTGGTATGCGCTGTTTGTAGATGGGTTACTTGTTGGGCAAGTAACTCTGGCATCCCTGCTCCTGCATAGGGAAATACGGTCAATAAAGCTTCAGCTTGTTTGGCAGAGTGACGCGGAAGTGCTTGAAGCACTGCTTCCCAGGCCTCGGCGTTGAGATCAGCCAGAAAACGCACATTAAATTGTTGATAGCCATCTTGGTCGTTAATTTGGGTGAGGGCGAGTTGGATGGCTTCCTTACGGGCTAGGGGCGTATCTAAGCCAAACTGTTTTTGCCAACCTTCTACTCCCAAGAGATTGATCAGACGACTAGCTGAGGGATTACGCTTGAGTTGGTCGGTGAGCCACCAATGGGCATAGGGTTGACCTTGCTCAAGAATTGTGGTCAGAGCATAACTTTGACGGGTTACATTATTACCTTCACTCCAATGCAATAGTAAAGGATAGGTGAGTGGAAACCAGTGGTTTGCCTGTTGACGTAGGGAGGACGGCGCACCATAACGCATCCAAGCCACATCATGGCGTAGGTCAGCTCGAATCTGTCCTTGTATGTAGACCATCGCCACAGCAACTAGAGACAAACCTAGGAGTAACAAAGATTTAGGCACGGGATGACTGCAGTGATATTTTTAGCTTAAACGGTGCAAGCTCTTGGGCAACCTAAACCTCGACTTTAAGACTCGCGGCAAGATCAGTCACCTCAAAAAGATCACCATGGGGGATAACGGTAATTTGTCCAAACTCTTCGAGCAGTTGCCGATAAGCATGGGCCACGGGGCGGGGGTGGCGCTCTAGATCAAAAAGACCACAGGCATTAACTGTGCCCCGTAGCTCAGCTAGCTGGATATCCCAATCAATCTGATCAATCAGGCTATACCAAGTAAAGCCGAGCACTGGTACGCCATCATGACGCATCCGCAAGACATTAATCCATTGCTTCCAAAGCCAACAGGATGCCTTCTCAGGATCAAAGACATTGGTCTCCGTGTGCATAACGGGCTTACGGTAGCGTTCATAATAGTCGCGGGTAATTTGATACCAACCCATGACATCTTCAGCCTGACATTTGCTACCATCAGGGAGCAAAATATGTTCGTTGCGTCCGTAATAATCATTACCCATGATTTGATAACCGGGCGGCTCTCCGATCATGAACCAATCATACTCAGCGCGGGTCAGGCCACTATCAGATAAATACATACACACGTCTGAATCCATGGGATGCGCATAGAGCAAATCTAAGGCCAAAAAACGCAGCTTATTAGCCAGAATCACAGCTTGTGAAGGTTTGGCGCAGGCTTCATGGACATATTCGGCACTCTCACTCTGGATCACAATTAGGTCAGGTCGCCGCTGGGCAATGCGTTGTGTCCCCAGGATGCTCGCTGCGACTAAGTGCTTGAGTGCCGTTACAAATCCACGGTCACTCTTGAGCTGTTCGTTCCAGATGCCATCACGACCACTGATGCGTGCGGTCACATAAATTTCATTAACAGGAGTGTAGTAGCGCACCCATGGATAACGTTCAGCCACAGCATCACAGTAATCAGCAAAGTGTAAGGGTAATTCGGGATTCTGAAAGTTACCGAGCCAATCAGGTACGCCGAAGTGCAACAAATCGAGAATTGGCGTAATACCCAGAGTCTGCATTTCGTGCATGACCGTGTCGGCAAAGCTCCAGTCATAGCGCCCCGGCCCGATATGGGTCAGGTGATAGGGCAGACCATAGCGTAAAACCTTGAGTCCCAGTTCTTTGACAAGGTGCAGATCCTTTTGCCAATGGCGGTAGTGACCACACTCAGCTAACAGATCACGCCGTACGCGCCCGTGTTGGATGGTTGGATAAGAACATTCAATGCCTGTGGCAAACATAAAGTTACGCGGGCTATTGGTAGGTAGACCGTGACCATCTGCCCCTGCTACGCCACCATACTGATCCCCTGGGTAGCCGCCATCACCATAGTGGGCTTTGACTAATTTAAGAAAACTCTCGGTCATTTAAGATTCTCCACGCTGTGTACGTTCGATAAAGCGATCGGCTATCCGTAGGGAGAGCGCCATCAGCGTCAGGGCTGGGTTGACACTCAAAGCACTCGGAAATATGGAATTATCAATAATATAAAGATTGGGTATCTCAAAGGCACGACCATCGGCATTGACCACTGCTCGACTCGGGTCACGGCCCATCCGACAGGTGCCGATGGTATGGGCACTGCGCTCGAATGCCCAGATTGCTTTGGCTCCGGCAGCTTCCCAGATCTGCCGCATGACCCCTTCGGCATGGGCATTGAGGTGTCGCTCATTTTCGCCGTTAGTGAAATGAATACGGGGTTTGGGTAAACCGCGCTGGTCTCGTTCATCAGCTAGTTCGAGAAAGTTGTGATCATAGGGTAAACACTCACCCAAGATATTGATCCCAGCCGTATGGTTATAGCCATTCATATCAGAGGCCAAGGACGCACCCCACAGTCCACGGGCGCGAGCACTCTGACTGGCATAGGTGACAGGCATCACGCCAATGCTCTGCAATAAGTACCCACCCGCAAAATTAGCATTGGGGCGGTGGGTATCTTCTGAAATCAGACCACCGGGAATCCCCTTAAAAGGCCGAGTCATCTCACTAAATTTGCCCCAGACCTGTAAGCCCGGATGTGCCATAAAATTACGCCCCACTTGGCCGCTTTGGTTAGCCAGTCCATTAAGTAAAAGTAAGCGCGGTGTCTCAATGGCTCCTGCCGCCAAAAAAAGTGTTCGGCAGCGCTGGCGCTCCTCACGTCCGGCGCTTAGGTAGACAACCCCCGTTACGCAGCCTGCACTATCTGTCTCAATGCGCGTCACAAAGGCATTGCTTATGACCTGCGCGCCATGGTGGAGGGCTAACGGAATAAACGTCACATCCATACTCGCTTTACCCCCGGTCGTACAACCAGCTTGGCAAAATCCACGATTGGTACATGGGTCACGCCAACCCACCCCAGCCTGAAAGTAGGGCGCCGAGAGCGCGGCATTAGCCGCAGGTGACGTGCGCAAGCCCAGAGCAGCACACCCGCGTGCCATTAGTTGCGCGGCAGCATTGAGCGCAAGGGGCTGGAGAGGATAAGGTGTACGCGGTGGCCCCCACGGATAAGGCGAAGGACCAGAGACGCCCAAGAACCGCTCTACTTCGTCAAAATAAGGCTCAAGATCTGTATAGGCTAAGGGCCAATCTTGACCCACCCCAAAGTCAGTAAACAGCTGAAAGTCATCGGGCTGTGGTCTAGGGACATAGGCGGTATAGTGCAGTGTCGAACCACCCACGCCGATCCCTGAATTGTTACGCCCAAAAGCCAGCGGGTCTGCGCCCGCACTCAGCCGCTCGTCAGCCCAAAAAAGTTTATTTTGCTCACGCTCGTCTGTCGCAAAATCAGTAGCGGGGTTCCAATAATTCCCGGCCTCCAGCGCCACTACGCTAAATCCAGCCTGGGCAAGGCGGGCAAGTAGAGGAGCGCCGCCTGCTCCAGTGCCGATGACCACGACATCAACGATTTGCTCCGGGTTTAGATCTTGAAGTGGTGGTAAAGGCAGGTTTGGCACAGGAAGTTTTATTGTGCTCGCTACTGCTTCTGGCAGGACTGGTGCTATGCCAGGAGCACTTTCCCAAGATTCACGCTGGTCCAGACCAAGCTGTTGCCATCCTCGGGCATCCGCCATCCCGGCGTACCCGATCTCAGCTTGGGCATCAGCATAACTGTAGTAATATTCGGTCAGCTCGGTCAGTAGCTCTTCAAAATAACGCCTCGCGGGCAAGTTTTCCCAAATCGAGCCGGGGGCTTGTGCCCTCTGTACGGCAGCGAGCACCGCATCCTGAGAAGTCTGATCAAGGGCACAAAACCCAGCCCCAAATAATAAATGCGCACTCTGATCAATACCCGCTAGCCCCCGACGATGGGCTTCGAGATCAGGCGGCATGACATCATAGCGCCAACCATCTGAGATACCACTCGCGAGCCGCCCTTCGAGATCCTGAGCCAAGTTAAGCTCGCTCTGTGCTTGAGGAAAAAGCCGCTTAATTAGTGCCTTGAGAACTCCGAGAGCACTTTCATCAAAAACATGGACTTCTGGCTTGGCTTCACTACGCTGCTTCAAAACCGCGCTAGTTTTGGCAGTAAGCAAGGTCGTCGTCAGCAAATAGCGGATACTTTCGGGAGGATAGACATCGGGTTGCATTACGTTCTCTGAGTAAGTGGATAGCTTGCCAATCAGCCATATCCGCTAACCGCTAGAGAGTTTGCCTCCGGTAACTTCAAAGATGCTTCCAGTCACAAAGCTGGCGTCGTTTGAGGCCAGAAATACATAGACAGGCGCTAATTCTTCGGGCTGCCCAGGGCGTTCCATCGCCACCTCATGACCAAAATTAGCCACTTCTTCGATCGGCATTGTTCCCGGAATATTTGGTGTCCAGACAGGACCTGGGGCAACTGCGTTGACACGGATATTGCGTTTGGCGAGGTTGAGCGCTAACGCTTTGGTAAAGGCATGAATGGCACCTTTACTCGCGCAATAATCAATTAAAAGTTCGTTGCCGACCAAGCCCACAATACTACCGGTGTTGATGATCGCATCTTCAGCACTCAAATAGGGTAGAGCAGCCTGAGCCATATAAAAGTAGCCAAAGATATTTGTCTCAAGGGTGCGGCGAAATTGTTCTTCTGTAATGTCTTCAAAGTTGGCTTGGGCTTTTTGGTAGGCTGCATTATTGACCAAGATATTGAGACTACCTAGCTTGACTACGGTCTGCTCAATCGCACTACGGCAGTCTTCAGGGTTACGTACATCGCCTTTGATCACCAAGCATTGCCTATCCTGCGCCTCAACTAGGCCAGCAGTAACCTGGGCATCATCATCGTTTTCATTATAAAATATGGCAACTTGCGCCCCTTCCATAGCAAAGGCTAAAGCTACTGCGCGACCAATTCCCGAATCACCGCCCGTAATAAAGGCTACTTTGCCTTCGAGTTTACCTGCTGCTTTGTAGTGGGCTAGGTCTGTGGCGGGAGCCGGGCTCATATCTTCTTGACTTGCCGGATAGGGCAGTTTTTGGCCTAGGATCTCACTGGATTTAGGACGAAATTCTTCAGTTTCCATAGCAAACCTCCCGCGAAATGGTCGATTGGACTGTAATGACATGGGTTTCACAAATTATGCGCTGTGGGATATGTTTGTGGCTCTATCCCTGTGTAGAGAAAATGAACTAGCAGACCCGAGCGCGTAGATAGTGGCTCAGCGCTTGTTCGAGAGAGGGTAAGAGCAGTCCCCGCTCGGACCCCAAAACCCGGTAAGGGGGGCGAAGTGAGCCGGGGCTTACCTCAACTCTGACTTGATTGGTGGCGATATTTGCCAACTTAGCGGCTTGGCGCGCGAGTGCCGTCCAGCTCACAGCGCCTTGGTTAGCCAAATGCCAAATACCCTGCTCGCCATCAATCAACAAGTCAAGGCAAGCATGAACGAGATCCGGCACATAGGTAGGTGAGACTAAGGCCTCCTCCGCGATGATGATAGTTTGGTGGTCAGCCAGGGTATTGAGGGCGCGCGTGACGAAGTTTGCAGTATCCCAAGGCCCAAAAAAGGCACTAGTACGTACCACCAAAGCCTCAGGAAAAGCTGCTAATACCAGCCTTTCGGCCGCAGCCTTACTCTGACCATAAATATTCAAAGGGCCAACGGGATCACTTTCCACGTAGGGTGAGCTTTTTTGTCCATCAAAGACCAAGTCTGAGGAAAACGTAACCAAGGCAATCGCGTACTCAGCACAGGCCGCAGCTAGTAGTGCAGGCCCTGTAGTATTTTCCCGAAAGCAGCGCTCTGGCGCGTCTTGTGCCATGGCGACCTGTACATAGCCTGCTGCATTGATCACCGCCCAAGGTTTGAGTTGTGCTAGTAGGGCATGGATAGCCGCGCCATCAGCAATATCCATCTCGGAGCGACCAACTAAACAGTAAGCCAAGCCGCGCTCCTCACAAATACGGGCAAAAGCAGTACCTAGCGTACCCGTCGCTCCGATAATGAGCACCTTTGGGGCATGGCTAGGCGGTTTATAGGAAGTTGACTCGGTGCGAATATAAAGCCGCTCAGGGCGCTGCCACCAGCCGGGAACGGCAAGGACAGGGTGCTCAAAAGGCTGACCAGCCGTCAGTGTACGGATCAATTGGGCAAGAATTGTCGGTCTAGGCTCCGGCGCACGTAGGTCAAAAACCCCTGATTCATAATGCTGATCGTCTGTTGTGGCTAGAGTCTGCCAGCCAAAGGTTCCAAAAACTGACCAAGCCGTAACCGCGCGTAGATCGATGCCACGGTTGCGTAAAGTCTGCGCCGCCCTATAGACCTCGACAAACCAGCGCAATTGTTCCTCGCGCGTGCAGCCCAGATGTACTTCCGTAAAAGCCAGCGGTAATTTGTAGCGTTCCGAGGCTTCCTGCATCAAAGCCATGGGTCCTGCGATACCCCTCTCACAGCCGCGGACAGCTTCGATATCTACATAGGTGTGGCGCCCATTACCGCCTCGGCGCACTGTTGGGTAGCGCTGTAACCGATCATCAAGAAAGCGTTCACTAGTAATGTAGTAATTGAAGCCTAAGATATCAGGTGGGCAGGGACTCAGACAAAATTCCTCTAGCTCGCCTTGCTCGGCGCCTTCTTGCAATAGATAGTGCCATAGCGGATGCTCAGAGTTGACGCGTCCACAGAGCAGATCGAGACTGAGCCAGCGACGTAAGTTCTCAAAGTCTGCTTGATAACCAAGGGTGGCTGTGGCGCAAACGCGTCCAAGATCTTCGGTCTGTAGCAACTGAGCCGCTGGATTATGTAACCGAATTGCCCTCATCGCCAGTACCGTGGCTCGGCATTGGTTAAGCAAGATGCGCACAAAGGTTTGCCCATTACATCCATGGGGATACCAATGACCATAGAGTCCACTAAAGCGAGCCGTAGTCAGCGGTTCGTTGATCGGAGTATAGGCATCGATCCAGGGGTAACGCGCCGCCACTGATCCTGCAAAAGTCGCGAACTGACTCGCAAAATCCGGCTCAGCCAGACTAGTCGTAGGTGGCCCACTCCCGTGGTGCAGTAGACCCACAATCGGTCTGATTCCCAAAGCTCGTAAGCGCCCAAGCCGCTCATCTGCCCAAGACCAATGGGTTGTGCGCTCCCAAAGTACCGGATAGCGTACCGTGCCTACTCCCAAACTAGCAAGGCGCTCTAGATCACTGATGCGCCCAGCATGACCACTGCGTTCTAGCTGATCAAAATACCGCTCACCAACACGGTTGACCGTACATTCTATGCCAGCCCACACTTCAACGTAGGGTCGCGTGTGCAGCTCCATTGACATGGCTTACCTCCTGGTATGCAGAGCTAATCCGGTCATAAAGAGCCAGGGCTTGAGCAATTACCTGATCCATGTTGTAGTACTTATAGGTCGCTAGCCGCCCAACGAAGTGAACGCGCGGTGTTGCCTGAGCTAAGAGTTGATACTTTTTATATAGCTCATTATTTTCTGGACGTGGCACAGGGTAATAGGGGTCGCCTTCACTTTGGGGGAACTCATAGACAACACTCGTCTGTGCATGCTGCTGGCCTGTTAGGTACTTAAACTCAGTGATCCGCGTATATGGGTGCTCGTTAGGATAATTAACAACAGCCTCAGGCTGATAAACACTGGTTGTATAGGTTTTGTGTTTGAAGCTCAGCGAACGGTAGGGCAGCTTGCCATAGCGCAAGTCAAAAAACTCATCCACTGGGCCGGTGTAGATCATATGACCATAAGAGATCTCATCTTTGATCTCGCGGTAATCAGTGTTGAGCATGACTTTGATGTTGGGATGCGCCAGCATTTTCTCAAAAAGACGGGTGTAACCGTGTAGGGGCATAGCCTGATAGGTATCACTAAAGTAACGGCTATCGCGGTTGGTACGGACGGGTACACGGGCGATGACTGAGGCATCAAGTTGGGACGGATCAAGCCCCCACTGTTTGCGCGTGTAGTTACGGAAGAACTTTTCATACAACGCGCGTCCGATTTTGCTAACGACGACGTCTTCGGAGGTGAGCAGCCGCTCACAGGGTTCGGCGACGGATAAAAAGAAATCTTCTAATTGCTGAGAAGTGAGCCTCAAACCATAGAGGGTATTGATGGTATCAAGGTTAATCGGCAAGGGGAGCAGTTGACCATCTACGCTTGCCAGCACGCGATGTTCGTAGGCACGCCACTCGGTGAAACGAGAAAGATAATCAAATACCTGGCTCGAGTTGGTATGAAAAATGTGGGGGCCATAACGATGCACCAAAAGTCCGGCATCGTCATAGTGATCGTAGGCATTACCCGCAATGTGAGCACGGCGCTCAACGACCAAGATTTTTTTATGACCATCCTGGGCTAGCCGCTCAGCTAGGACACTACCAGCAAAGCCTGCGCCAACAATAAGAAAATCAAACAGGGGCGAGCGGCTTAGCCCGGTGCGTCGCACGGCAGCGGCTGATTGTGGTGTAAGCACCGCCTCAAGGCGTTGCACCATCCCCGACCAGATATTTTCCCAAGAGGCCAGTTCCAAAAATGCGTCTACCCGCGCTAGCCAATCTGCCGCAGGAGCCGCCAAGGCCGACTCAGTAGCTGCCAAAAATGCGCTTAAGTCATTGGCTATCTGCACCAACCCCTGTTCTCCATAAGGACGCACGACATCAGGGATCGCAGTTGATACTACGGGTAAACCAGCAGCCAAATACTCTGGAGTCTTGGTCGGGCTAATAAAGCGGGTTGCTTCGTTACGTGCAAAGGGCATCATCGCTACTTGCCAAGAAGCAAAGTAGGTGGGTAGCTCAGCATAGGGTTTGCAACCTAACCAGTGGATGTTAGCGCGCTGGGGCAGATGATCAGGATGAATTTTAGCAACGGGTCCGAGCATCACTAGCTGCCAGTCTGGACGGGCATCGGCAACACCTGCGAGCAGTTCGAGATCCATGCGTTCATCAATAACGCCCGCAAAACCGAGACGAGGTTGGGCAATAGCGGCTTGGTCTAAAGGTTGTATCTGCTCTTGACGAGCTTGGTTAAAGTGTTGGACATCGACGCCACTTGCAAATGCATAGATATTTTTGTGCAAATGACGTTTTGCTTCGTAGAGACTATGACCCCCCGTAAAAACGACATCCGCCCTACGCAATAATTCGGTCTCACGCTCAATTAGCTTGCTCGGCGCATTGCGGAAAGCAGAAAGTTCGTCCATACAGTCATAGACTACTGCTAGCGGCTTGAGGTCACGACTAAAATCAAGTGCCATCGGCGTGTAGTACCAGAGTACATACTCTTTGATACGGTAATCATGTAGCAATTGGACTAAAAGTAGATGTAGTGTAGACGCGATCTTGTCATCTGAGAGACCTATTACCAAATGGGGAACCACAACCCAAACACCACAGCAATCGCGATGTAGCTCTAGAGTATTGGTCATATGCGCATCAAAGAGCGGTTCCTCAACAAAAAATACGCGCTGACGACGAGCAAAACGACTCATCAGGTGCTGAGGTCTCTGATAAACAAAATTCCAGCGCAAATGCGATATACAAAGGAGGTCTACTTCACCATTACCAAAAGTTTGGGGGTTACTTGCACCTGTATGTTGGCGGGTTGTGGGTACATTAGAATTTTTCGCCCGCGGTGACCCGGGAACATGCGTACTAAGCTCACTTGGCTTCATCTGATCAAACTGCTCGGAGTCATTTTCATGTCTGTCGTAGTTTTCAGGATGCTGCATAGTGATCCAGCGAGATACTAGTCTATTTTGAGCAGAATTTGTTTTTCTTTCATCTATCTCAAGACATAGTTATGTCTAGATAGTAGAGCACTCCTTGTGACAGCTATTATCCCAAAAAAGCAGGATTGAGCGCGGTACCATCATTTTGGGTTGTTGTTTTGTAATGCTCATATTTACCTGCTGTTGCAGCAGTGTGGGTACGTGCTAGTAGGGCAGTGACCTGTTTTTGATTTAACGGCTCAAAGGTGCGAACCGCTTCAAAGGCTTGGTCTAGAATATCCATACTATCAATGCCTGTGATCACAACCGAAGTCGGCAGATTCATCGTGTAGTGTAAGCACTCAATCGCGCTGACGGTATTACTTCTAAGAATATTTGCTTCGCCGAGTGATTTCATCCCTAATACGCCAATTTGCTGGTTAACTAGTTCGGGTAATACCAGTTTTTCAAAACTTCTAAAATGTGCGTCCATTACATTAAGGGGCATTTGTACCGCATCAAAGCGGACGTTATTTTGGGCGGCAGCTTCTAACATGCTCAAGTGAATTTGGGGATGTTTGTGTCCTGTAAAACCAAGATAACGAATTTTGCCTGCCTGCTGGGCTTCAAGCAGGGCTTCCATCGCCCCACCAGCCGCAAAAATGCGATCCGAGTCTTCGTAGCGCAGAATTTCATGATGTTGCAAAAGATCGATGTGATCAACCTGCAAATCTTGTAAGGATTCATCAATTTGCTGTAGGGCTGCGGCTTTAGTACGCCCGTCGATCTTTGTCATTAAAAAAACTTTTTTTCGATAGCCATTTTTGAGTGCTGCACCCATCCAGCGATGACTGCGTCCGTTGTGATAATCCCAACAGTTATCCATAAAATTAATACCACGGTCTATGGCACACCGAATTAACGCAATACTCTCTTGTTCTGTTTTGAGAGTACCGATATGATAACCCCCTAAACCAATTACAGAAACTTGCTCGCCTGTTTGTCCTAACGTACGATAAGTCATCTCAACATTGGTCGCCATTACTATTTCCCCCAGTAGTCAATGTTACAATCAATGTTTGATCCTGCTTGGTTTGATCGGTTCATACCAAGGCATTGGGTTTTTGCATGTGCATTATTTTGTCAGAGCCGCTTAGTTAGAAACAT
Organism: Gloeobacterales cyanobacterium; assembly: GCA_038226175.1. Taxonomy (GTDB): domain Bacteria; phylum Cyanobacteriota; class Cyanobacteriia; order Gloeobacterales; family Anthocerotibacteraceae; genus JBBRQP01. The sequence continues at coordinate 15,188 of JBBRQP010000002.1, read as the reverse complement.
CTATCTAGTGATAGTTTACGGAAAACACGTTTACCATACTGTTGGTTGGATCCTTGCAACACTGGGTACAAACCATGGGCAACACACTGTTAAAATAGGAAGCATACCTGCTGCTGTGAGTTCTATGGAACGTGCTGTCATCAAATTTTCCTCTGAAAATTGTGGAACCTGTCACCGGATGGCCTTTTACGATAGTAAAGTCGCCGAAGAATTGGGTCTACGTTTCATCAATGTCAAAATGCAAGATACCGCAACTTATCGGCAATATCGGCAGATTCTGCTTGCCCAATATCCCGACAAAACTGACATGGGCTGGCCAACCTATATTATTTGTGACGCGCCCGATGCAGAATTCCAGATTATCGGCGAAGTCAAAGGCGGACACCCTCGAGGAGAATTCAAAACTCGCCTACAAACAGTTTTGGAAAGTTCTTCTTGTGCCTGAGCATCGCTATCTCTATTAGGACAGAAGTGCTATGGTGGCCTAATTGTCTACTGTCACCCCATGCCTGATCCCTTGGCGTTATTGCTACTTAGTATTAATAGTTTGGCAGCAGGTTGGCTCTTTCTCTATGGTCTTAATGCCTATTGGTTGACAGCCCGCAGACGCACTCAGCTCTTACCCGAACCGCTAGCCCTTACCTACTATCCTCAGGTCACCATTCAATTACCAATTTATAATGAACAATATGTAGCTAATCGCTTGATCGACGCGATTTGTCAGCTTGATTATCCTCAAAATTGCCTACACATCCAAGTTTTGGATGACTCAACCGATGACACACAACGTTTAATTGAGCAACAAATTACTGATTATCAAACCCAGGGTTTTTCGATTAGTCACTTACACCGAGAAAATAGAATTGGGTTTAAAGCTGGCGCCTTAGCTGCAGCCCAAGACTCGGTCTGTGGTGACTACGTGGCTATTTTTGATGCTGATTTTTTGCCAGAATCAGATTGGTTGAAACGTACACTAGCCCACTTCACAGCGCAGGATATTGGTGCTGTTCAGACCCGTTGGGGACATCTCAATCGTGATTATTCCCTACTTACCAAGCTCCAAGCTCTGGGTATAGATGGGCATTTTACTATTGAGCAACAAGCCCGTCATCAGCAAGGTTATTGGTTAAATTTTAATGGCACCGCTGGTATTTGGCGCACCGCTGCTATCAAGGATGGTGGGGGTTGGCAAGCCGATACCCTCGCCGAAGATATGGATCTAAGCTATCGGGTACAAGCCGCTGGGTGGCGGTTAGTTTATGCCCAAAGTATCGTGGCACCAGCCGAACTTCCTGTGGCGATTTCTGCCTACAAATTACAACAACATCGCTGGGCCAAGGGTTCGATTCAGTGTGCAAAAAAATTACTCGGTTCAGTATGGGCGCAGCCGAGTCATCTAATGCTTAAAGTTCAGGCGTTGCTACATCTCACGGGCTATAGCGTGCATCCGCTGATGGTATTGATTTTGTTATTATCGTTGCCCCTGATCAGCGTACCTTGGGTACCCAAGCACCCCTTAAGTCTGATCTGGGGGACTTTGATGGTGCCAGCAACCCTCGGTCCACCTTTGCTTTACATCACAGCCCAACGCGATCTCAACCCGAAGTTATGGTATCGCGATAGCGGCCTTGTTTTATTGTTGGCAGTACTCGGTACGGGTATTTCCTTGGCTAATAGTTGGGCTGTAGGGGCAGCCTTATTTAATCAAGGCGGTAGTTTTCGGCGCACACCAAAGTTTAATGTCCGCAACCGCCAAGATCGTTGGCAAGATAAGCACTACCGCCTCGGTCTAGATGGGATCACCATCGGCGAACTGGTCTTATGTGGTTATAGTGCTTGGGCGATTCGAGCCGCTCTAGAAGCCGGGGCTTGGGGAATTTTACCGTTTTTATTATTGTATCTACTAGGCTATGGTTATGTAGGTGGCCTATCGCTTTGGCAATGGCTACAACAAAATTCTCCTAGGATCAAGCTATGAGTCATCAAAAGCATGCGCTAACAACGACCGAGCCAACCCCAGACCAAAATCTGGATCAAGAAGCACTAGAAGGAGAAGAGGAACTGCCAGAGCAGCAGGTTGCCTATGGTTTTAGGGTGCCTTGGATGAAAACTCAGGATTGAGCACGGACAAAATTAATCTTTCTGAAAAAATTTGCGGGTTTGCCGGGTTGTCTCAAGCAAATTTTCGACAAACGTCCAGTTGCCGTGCTGGATGGCAGTTTTGAGTGCCGTAAGCATCAGTTGATAGCGCTCTAGCTGGTCGAGAAGTGCCACTTGGTTAAATTGCGCCATTTGCGTACCTAGTTCAGGATTGCCACCACCGACTCGGGTCGTATCAGCAAAACCACTGCTAGCTAATGCCTGCGCTAAAAGGGTCAGTTCTGAAGGCGTGTCGGCTGCCGCGAGGAGTAGAGCTGCACTAATAAAAACTGGAGCATGAGAGATCAAGGCTACGGCGCGGTCATGTTCGGAGGGTGTCGTCAGAATCAACTGTGCTTGTAAATGCTCGACTAGCGTACGCACTTGGGTAAGAGCTTCAAAATTAGTAGTGATAATCGGTGTTAGGACATAGGGACGCTGCTTAAATAGTTGGGGTAGCGCAGCGGTAATACCCTGCCGTGCCGTACCCGCTAGCGGATGTCCGCCCACAAACCAAGGCCAGCGCGTCGTAGCTTGCGTAACAAATGCTTCTTTGACAGAAGCCACATCGGTAATCACAGTACCAGGGATTAACACTTGGGCTAAATGTTCTACGCTAGCCAAAACCTGCTCCATAGGGACGCAGACAAACACGACCTGAGCTGTGCTCAAAATTTGCCAATCCGTACTTGCTTGCTGCACAAACCCGTTGGCCTCGGCGTAAGCACAGGTCTCTTGGTTACGACTGGCACCCAAAACGGTGTAGCCCAACCGGGTAAAATCTAAAGCCAGCGAGCCACCAATGAGGCCAAGGCCGACAATACCGATCAGGGGAAGTTCTGCCATGAAAAAAACTGTTACCAAATAGCGTAGGGCTTATGGCTAGCCTACACTACAACCTGTGATTAGGAGATGTCTTGGGCAACACATTACTCTCCGACCGGGATACTCACGGCATAGAGGGGTAAAGATAACACACAAGTGAAGGTAAAAATATAGGCTAGGCCTGCCGTCAAATGTAAAGAATTCGCAACATATTCGAGTTCTGGAGGCAGTAGGCGCAGTAAGCCCCAAGCTAAGCAATAAACCAACCAACAACCAAAAGTCATACTCATCAATAGGTGTTGATAATCTTCTATATCCGCAGCCGCTTGTAATAGCACTAAGCCCAAGAGTGAAGCCAAGCCGGAACTCGTAATAATCAAGCCATGAACGGTTAGTAAAGCCATCCTCAACTCCTGGAAATTTAGTAGTACAATCGTTGCTTTAGTCAGAATACGCATAGATGATCAATTTGCATCTTAAAAATTGTAAAGTTGCAACATTTCGTAATTTCACTGATCTGAATTGTTACAAAAGAAGGGCTGCTAGCAAGGCTTTTTGGATATGTAAACGGTTAGCTGCCTGCTCCCAAACTTTTGATTGAGCGCCTTCGAGGACTTGATGGGTAATCTCTTCACCCCGATGAGCCGGTAAACAATGCAATACGATTGCCTGGGGATGGGCGCGGTTTAGGAGTTCGTGATCCAGAGTATAACCAGCAAAATCTCGCAGACGTTGATGTGTTTCTTGCTCCTGACCCATGCTCGTCCAGACATCGGTGTAGAGCACTTGCGCTGCTTGCACAGCCTGCTGAGGGTCACTAACTAATTCCAGCCGCAGCTCAGGATTAAGCTGTTTAGCAAGGGTGACAATCTCAGGAGCTGGTCGATAGTCAGCTGGTGTACTAATACAAAGATCCATATCCATCAAGGCACCGCCCAAAATCAGTGAATGGGCGACGTTATTGCCATCCCCGAGATAGACCAGCCGAATTCCCTGCAACTGACCCCAATAATCACTAATCGTCAGCAAATCTGCCAAAATTTGACAGGGATGCTCAAGATCCGTAAGGGCATTGATTACCGGAATCGTACTGTAGTGGGCAAATTCTTCCAATTCACTTTGGGCAAAGGTGCGAATTGCCAGGGCATCCAAATAACTACTTAAAATACGGGCAGTATCTTTGATGGGCTCCCCGCGGCCTACTTGCACCACGTTGGGATTAAGATCAATTGCCTGTCCGCCAAGTTGGTACATCGCTGTCATAAAGCTCACCCGGGTGCGAGTTGAGGCTTTTTGGAAAAACAACCCCAAAGTTTTACCTGCTAATAAGTGAGGTTGGGGTCGGGCTTTGAGCGCACGCGCTTGCACCAATAGAGCAGTGATTTGCTCCGGGTGCAAGTCGGCGATGCTCAACAGGTCTTTGGGGTAACCTGCCATACTAGGGCGCAACGGAAGAGACTTGGGTGGATGGTTTGTTGCTACCTTGGGCAATGCGTTGGATCAGGACATCGGTCGCTCTCACGTACTGTGCATCTTTAGAGGTTCCAATATCCGTTGCCGTAAAGGTGATAACGGGTTTTTTGACGGTTCCACATTGCTGCAAAACTGCTTTGGTAAGGGGTTTTTTGGGCAAAGTGACCATCCCTGCGACCGAGCCAGTAAAAGGTTTGTTAGCAGGCTTGGCTTTGCTACCTTTTGCCCCTTTGGCATTGGCCACACAATCAGCCGCTGCATCATCTACCCCAGGCAATTCCACATAATAATCAGGCTTGATGCCTTTTTTGTGAATGTCTATGCCCGCTGGGGTTTTGTAATGGGCAATCGTCACAGCAAGACCCGAACGGTCTGATAGGGGCTGCATTGATTGCACAAGTCCCTTGCCAAAGGTGGTTGTACCGACTAAGACCGCACGATGGTTATCTTGGAGGGCGCCAGAGAGAATCTCACTGGCACTTGCCGAACCTTTATTAACCAACACAACCACTGGCTTATCGGTAATGGTTTCGCCTGAGGCACGGTCTTCTTGGACAATACCGTCACGATTAGCGGTGGTCACCACCAAAGTTTGTTTGTTGAGAAACATACTGGCAATGGCGATGCTGGCTTGCAATGAGCCACCGGGATTACCGCGCAAATCCAATACGTAGCCATCAACTTTTTTGGTTTGTAAATCCTTAAGAGCTTTACTCATCTCCTCAGCGGAATGACCTGTGAATTCGGTGAACTGAATATAGCCAATGGACTTGCCCTTTTCAGTTTTGACCGAAGAGCGGACAACTTTGATGGGGATGACTTCGCGGGTCAGTTTGACCTCAAAAGTTTTGTCGGGACGGCGGATCGTCAAGGTTACCGCAGTACCGACTTTGCCCCGGATCCGAGCCACGGAGTCTTCTCGGCCAATGCCTTTGGTGGGAATACCATCAATGGCTTGGATAATATCTTTAGCCTGTAGTCCAGCCTTAAAGGCCGGGGTATCAGGAACAGGAGAAACTACAACTAGCTCTTTGGTATCCTTGTCTTGGTCTACAGAAATACCGACGCCAGTCAATTCTCCTGAGAGTTCAACTTGGGTACTGGCATATTGTTTGGGATCCATAAACCGGGTATAGGGATCGTTGAGCTCCTTGAGCATCGTGCGCACGGCCTTGTAGGCTTCTTCGTTAGTGCTGTAGTCTTTGGATAAAAATTCTTTACGGGTCGCCAGCCAATCATGCTTGTTGAAGGTGTCATCCACATAATTGCTGTAGACAATCTGCCACACTTCGTCAATGACATTTTTGGGACTATCTTCAAAGTTTGCCCAAGTCGGGGCGATTGGTTGGACAACCATCACTCCGTAACCTAACAAACCAGCTAATAAGGCACTGGCAAACCAACGGCGTTTATTCATCCGTACCATGTCCTAAAACAGTACCGACACTCTAGCATACGGTTTTCTGGTTTGCCCCTGAGCAAAGTCTAGGACTTTGTGTAATCGGTTAACGTAGCGGTAAAATTGATTTCATGCAGCGTATTTTTTTGAGCTTAGGCAGTTTTTTCGCATTGGTGAGTGTGGCAGCAGGTGCCTTTGGTGCGCATTTGTTGGCAAAAGTGCTCAGTCCAGGAAATTTAGAAATTTTCCAGACAGCGGCGCGTTATCAGATGTATCATGCCCTTGCCTTGCTGTTAGTTGCGCTGTTAAGCCTATCTATTCCTTCCAAATTATTAACCGCAGCCGGCTGGTGCTTTGTGGTAGGAATCATACTCTTTTGTGGTAGTCTCTACGCTTTGAGCTTGACGGATATCAAAATTCTCGGTGCGATTACGCCCTTAGGCGGCTTAGGCTTGATGACGGGTTGGGGATTGCTTGCTGCTACAGGTTGGTCAAAAAAATAAACAGTGTTCATATTCCCTTGACTAGCGTTACGGTTTATCGTGAGATAGAGCCTTTTAGAGAATTTTTTGTGGCGCATCTTTTGCATATTGACAGTAGTCCCCGGGGCGAGCACTCTCTTTCCCGGTTACTGGCTCAGGAATTTGTAAGCACTTGGCAAACTCAGCATCCGCAAGCCACACTCCAGTATCGCGACGTTGGTCGTTACCCAGTTCCACCCGTCGATGAAGCCTGGATTGCAGCGGCTTTTACAGATCTGCCTCACCGTACACCCGAGATGACCGCAGCTCTCGCACTTTCGGATCAACTCGTCGATGAATTTTTGGCGGCAACCCACTATGTGATGGCGATACCGATGTTTAATTTCAGTGTGCCAGCTAATTTCAAAGCCTATATTGATCAAATTGTGCGCGTCGGACGTACTTTTAGCCTTGATCCCGAGGGCTATGGTGGTATGGCAGTAGACAAAAAGCTTTTGGTGATCTTGACGCGTGGTGGCAGCTATCCTCCCGGTAGCCCTATGGGAGACTACGACCTCCAAGTCCCATTTTTGCGCCGCATTTTTAACTTTATTGGCGTTGTCGATATCATGTTTGTCTTTGCCGAAAATCTCAATGCTGGCGAGGCCGAACGAACTGCGAGTCTGTCTTTAGCCCAAGAAGCCATCCAAAACGCCTTACTAGAATGGAAAGAAGTTGCGCCGCAGCCTTGACAGCATCTTCTATTTGTAACTAAACTAGTTACAGTTTAATTTCCCCCATGGCCACCAATAGTCGTTTTGCTGTCGCTGTCCATATTCTCGCCTTACTCGCTCAGCTTGGGGCTTTGACCTCTGATGCTATCGCGACGAGTGTCAATACCCATCCGGTAGTCGTACGACGTATTTTGGCGGCTTTAGCTAAGGCGGGATTGGTAACCTCTCAGACTGGCGTCACCGGGGGCTCTAGACTTGCCCACGACCCAGAGCAGATTAGCTTGCTAGCTGTTTATCGGGCTGTGGCATGTGGCAAACTTTTTGCTTTGCATCCTCAGCCACCCAATCCTTGTTGTCCAGTAGGTGCGCGCATTGAGACGGTACTCGAAGATGTTCTTGGTGAAACGGAAATAGCCCTAGATCAGGTCTTTACCCGGATCACCATTGGTCAGATTCTCCGTTCTGTCCACAATGTTGTCCCCGCATCAGAGGACATCAATCATCCGTAACTTCACACTTTGGAGAATCCGTCATGGCCCATATTTTGCATTTGGATAGTAGCCCTCGTGGTGAACGTTCGCATTCCCGTACCTTTTCGCATGATTTTATGACGGCTTGGCAGGCAGCACATCCTGGTGACACAGTGACCTATCGTGATTTAGGCCATGCGCCAGTTCCCCATGTCAGTGAGGCTTGGGTGGGCGGCAGCTTTTTGCCTTCTGAAGCGCAGACCCCAGAAATGCAAGCAGCTATTCAGATTTCTGATGACTTGATTACCGAATTTTTGGCAGCGGATCGCTATGTTTTTGGTGTGCCGATGTACAACCTGAATATTCCTTCGACCCTCAAAGCCTATATCGACCAAATTGTCCGCGTAGGCAAGACCTTTGGGGTTGGTGAACAGGGCTATCAACCCTTAGTGCATGGCAAAAAGATGTTGGTACTTAGTAGCCGAGGTGGTCCGATTCCTGTCAATAGTCCCTATGATTTTGAAGAACCTTACTTGCGGGCTATTTTTGGGTTTATGGGTGTTGTCGATATGACCTTCATCCATGCCATCAATGTCAATGGTGGAGACGCAGCCCGTATTGAGGCTCTAGCCCATGCTGAAGCCGCGATTAAGGCGACCGTAGCGAGTTGGTAGCTCAAGTCCAAAATCGCCCTTGAGTTCCATACTTGGGGCTTGAGGGTTGTTTTCACACTGGGGCGACTGGCGGCACCGGAGTTTGTGGATAAAAAGGGTTAGGTTGCTTGGTACCCCAAGGCCAATAAAAAACAGGAGCCGCGCCCAAATAAAGGGTGGGGATATGGCGGAAGGGCATACCTGTATCTAAGTTCAACCCAACTTCATTATTGACGGCGATTAGTTTACCCACCCCTTCGGTAGTCTGCCGAAAAAACTGATCCCCTTCGTTGGTACCAGGGCTAGCCGTAACCCGGATATCGGGGCGGTCTGGCCCTTGCCACAGTCGTTTTTTTTCATCCCAAGTGATGAAGGGTCGCTCCGCAAACCGGGGGCTGCCACTAGCATCAGCGCTGGCGCGATTGCCCAAAACCCGAATATTAGCAGGCCAGCTCCAACCATAGGTACTAAATAATCCCAAGCCGCCCGTATCAGTTACATCCTGATTTAAACTAAGATTTTGCGTCATCCACAAGCCTTCATAAATTGGTACACCGCGCCCATTGCTTGGGGTTCGCGCGTCAATGGGTGCAGTGACATCTAGGTTAGTCACGGGCGCGGCTACCACCACCCCTAAAGCCATTTCTTGTAAGACTTGTTCTGGGCTACTATCAGGCCACACTACCCGCAGTAGCTGGTCACTATCAGGAGCAGGTTTTTGGCGTAATTGGACGATAAGTTCTTGCCAGAGGATGTCGGCTAGACGCAAAGGCTCAGAGGCTGTCGCGGTGGTCAGAGCCGTTTGGGCTATGATGCGTCGTCCTAGGTCGGTGATTGTGCCATGACGTGCCTCATTTGCTGCAATCGGTAAGATAAACAGCTCACCCTTAAATTTTTCTGGCACAGCCGCCTTTCCATTAGTCGTTAGCAGAACTAAGGTTTCTACTTTGTCAAGCTGCCAGTCATGCAGGTTACTGTTCAAACTAATTAGTAAACGGGTTTGTCCCTGAGCAACAGCTTGATGTAAGAATAGGAGAGGACGACGGGGCAACCAATGAAACCCCCAGTCATAGGTCTCACGGGCTTGAGCGCCGTACCAGGTTGCTAGAACGCCTTGGAGTTTTTGTAGAGTCTGGGTGCCATGGGTGCGTACCCAAGAAACGTAGGTTTCATCAGTAGCCATGACCCGACCGCTATAACCAGGCCAAAAACTGCCATTAGCCCCCACATCCATTAGCCCTTGAGGATTCCAACCCCCAGCTAAATGAATCAAGCCCGTACCCAGTTGCCCGACTTGACCCGTTAGCAGTTGAATTATGCCTAAAGCCCGTAGCCATTGTTCCGTAAAAACGGGGTTTTCGGCTGGACTGAGACTGTAGGCTATCGCCAAAGGACGCGCTGAAGTCTGGGTAATCTGTTCATAAAATCGCGTCAGGGTCTTTTCGGCAATTCCGGTGACTCGACTGACATTAGCTGGCGTGTAGGGCGTATAGATTTTTTGTAAAAGCTGCAAAACCGTACCATCACTGAGTAGATCCGCAGACTGCACCGGGATACCGGAAGTTGGGTCAGTGACTTCATAACGCCATTGTTCGGGTCGATAGCGATGGGTGAGCGGATCAAGACCCGTAAAGCGACCATCTTTAAAATTAAACTCAGCATCTAATTGATAGCTGGCATTTGTGGCATTACGCACAAAGGACTCATCCCAACGCTTCTCAGTCAGTAGATAACGAATCCAACCGCCAAGGAGCGCGAGTTCGGTATGGGGACGCAAGGCTAAAACCTGGCCACCCAATTTTGTCGGTACGGCTTCACTACTGAGCCACCATTTTTGTTTCGGCAAATTAGGCATTTGGTAAAGCGGATAAGGGTTGGTCAGTCCCGAACCGATTACGACTAAAGTTTGTGCCTGCCCTAGTTCACTCCAATGATTGGGAGCTGCCGGATAGCCCAAGGTATTTTCGAGCGCCTGAGCACTGGCTCTATGGGCATTTTCGCCGCTCATTTCCAGCTGTGCAAATCCGAACATCCGGGCGAGTTTTGCCCACAAATAGCCTTCTTCGTTGGTGACTTCGGTACCGATGCGTAAACCTAAACCTGCGCTATGGGCAAATTCTGGTTTCCAGGTGGTATTGCGGATATTCCAGAGACGTGTCGCCAACTTACTTATTAATTCGGGTGTCGTCAATGGCGTTAGTTTGCCACCTTTTGGGCGATAAAGTACTTGGGTTGCTAGTTTGCCGACACTGGCACGCCAGGGATTACGGGTAAACAGTGGGGGCGTCAAATTCGTCTGCGCGCCCAGGGGTAGGCCGCTTAAGACTAAACTAAGGGCTAAAAATTTGCGTCGTTCCAATGTCTATCTCGGGGCAACGTCAGGCGTATTGTAACCTAGGGTGATCTTGACAATGCCCTAATTAACGATTGATACGGCTGAGGTCGCGTTGGATCTCGAAGGCTAATTCGCGGTTATGGGGTTCGGTATCGAGAGCACGGAGTAAATAAACTTTAGCTTGTGGCGGATCGCCCTGCTGGAGCAGTACGTTGCCATACCACTGATAGCTCAGAGCCAAAACATGGGTAGCCTCAGCATTGCGTGGATAGCTGCGTACCAAGTCTTCGGCAGCGCGCACTGCTTCTTGATAACTCTTTTGGACAAAGCGTTCTTTGATTTGGCGCACAGCCTGAGCAAAGGCTTGTTTCTCGGCACGCGATGGCGCGTCATCTAGGGAGCTAGAGCGAAATACCACATGACTACTATTTGATTCGGGAGGACGCGCTGGCAGCCGCTTTTGATCATAGGCGCGACGGCGTTGGGGGTCACTTAGTACTTGATAGGCTTCGTTGATATCTTGAAACTGTTGCTTATATTCAGCGCCCGCCAAGTCAGGATGATACTGTCGCGCTAGACGACGAAAGGCTTGTTTGATTTCTTCGGCACTGGCTCGAGGATTTAGCTCTAGCCGTTGGTAGTACTCCACAAACGCCTTCTCTTGGCAAACATTAGTCTAGTTTAGCAAGGCATTTACGCCATCCAAACAAAGGTTTAATTCACACCCTAGCCTATCTAACCTGTCACGGGGCAAAACCACTAAGGAAACCATGAATTTACGTTACAATCGGAAAGGAAGTAATTGAGACTTACAGCCGGGAGGCTATCGTGGCACGCAAGGTTCCGTTGGAGCAAATTCGTAATATTGGTATTGCCGCGCACATTGATGCGGGAAAAACAACGACAACCGAGCGGATATTATTCTACTCCGGCCTCGTCCACAAAATTGGTGAAGTCCATGATGGTAATGCAGTAACAGATTGGATGGCTCAAGAGCGTGAACGCGGTATCACGATCACGGCGGCGGCGATCAGCACCAAATGGACGAAACGTGACCCAACTAATCTCTCCCAAGCCCTAGCTGGTGCGCCGGAATACACGATCAACATTATTGATACCCCTGGTCACGTAGACTTCACCATCGAAGTCGAGCGTTCGATGCGCGTACTTGATGGCTTGGTGGCGTTGTTCTGCTCAGTCGGTGGGGTACAACCGCAATCTGAGACGGTTTGGCGTCAAGCTAACCGCTATAACGTGCCACGGATTGCCTTTGTCAACAAGATGGATCGCTCTGGGGCAAATTTCTACCGCGTTTATGACCAACTCAAAACCCGTCTGCGCGCGAACCCTGTCCCGATCCAATTGCCCATTGGTGCCGAAGAAAACTTCAAAGGTGTTGTCGATTTGGTGACGCTCGAAGCCCACATTCATATGGATGACATCGGTAAGGATATCCAGACTGTACCCATTCCTGAAGATATGCAAGAGGTGGTGCAAGAATATCGGGAAAAACTGATTGACGCCGTTGCTGAAAGCGATGATGACCTGCTCGAAAAATATTTGGCTGGTGAAGCTCTTACCGAAGCTGAAATCCGTCATGGTCTACGCAAAGGTACGATTTCTGGCAAACTCATGCCCATGCTCTGCGGTTCCGCCTTCAAAAATAAAGGCGTTCAAATGATGCTCGATGCGGTGTTGGATTATTTACCAGCCCCTAGCGATGTCAAACCAACCAAAGGCACCTTACCTGATGGTACAGAAACCGAACGTCCGGGTAATGATAACGAACCTTTCTCGGCCTTGGCATTCAAATTGATGAATGACAAGTACGGGGATTTGACCTTCATTCGGGTTTATTCTGGGGTCTTATCTAAGGGAACCTACGCTCTTAATTCCAGCAAAAACAAAAAAGAACGCATTGCCCGCTTAGTCGTCCTCAAAGCCGATGACCGCCTCGAAGTCGATGAGTTGCGTGCTGGTGATTTAGGCGCAGTTTTGGGTCTCAAGGACACGTTTACTGGTGACACGCTGTGTGATGAAAATCACCCGATTATCCTAGAAACGCTCTTTATCCCTGAGCCTGTGATCTCAGTTGCCATCGAGCCGAAAACCAAAATTGACATCGACAAGCTCTCCAAAGCTCTTAGTGCGCTTTCTAAAGAAGACCCGACCTTCCGTGTCTTCATTGATCCAGAAACCAACCAAACGATCATCTCTGGGATGGGTGAGTTACACCTCGAAATCCTCGTTGACAGGATGATGCGCGAATTTAACGTGGAAGCCAACGTCGGCAATCCGCAGGTTGCCTACCGCGAAACCATTCGCAAACGGGTTGAAGTCGAAGGTAAATTTATCCGTCAATCCGGTGGTAAAGGTCAGTACGGTCACGTCGTATTGACCATCGAACCCCAAGAAGCGGGTAAAGGATTCGAGTTCGTCAACAAAATCGTCGGCGGAACAGTGCCTCGGGAATATGTCCCAGCGGTCGAACAAGGGGTCAAGGAAGCCTGTGAATCTGGCGTAATCGCGGGTTACCCGGTCATTGACCTCAAGGTCACGATTATTGATGGCTCTTACCATGATGTTGACTCATCCGAAATGGCCTTCAAAATCGCTGGCTCAATGGCACTCAAAGAAGGCGTTCACAAAGCCCAACCCGTGATCCTCGAACCGATGATGAAAGTCGAAGTCGAAGTTCCCGAAGACTTCCTAGGGGATGTGATCGGTGACCTTAATTCCCGCCGTGGGCAAATCGAGGGCATGAACTCTGACATGGGTCAGTCTCAGGTCATCTCCAAAGTGCCTTTGTCAGGGATGTTTGGGTATGCGACGGATATCCGTTCTAAAACCCAAGGCCGTGGACAGTTCACGATGGAATTTAGTAACTACGATGAAGTTCCTCGTAACATCGCCGAACAAATCATCGCCAAAAACAAAGCTAACTAATTTAGCCTAGTTAATCAGAGCACCTCAGGCTTATGCACGCCTGGGGTGTTTTTTTATAGCCAAAAAAATCCTAACGTGACGGATTAAGAGGTTTATTATAGTCAAGTCAATGTTTGGAATCTAGGATGTCTGAAGACTTTTTGATTAGAGCGGCAACGGTACACGATGTTGGATTGATTTTGTCATTGATTCGTGAATTAGCTGCCTATGAAAAGTTACTCCACGAAGTAACGGCAACAGAAGATGATTTGCGCCATAATTTGTTTGGTCAACAGGCTATTGCGGAAGCTGTGCTGGCCTATGAAGCAGATCAAGCCGTTGGCTTTGCCTTATTTTTTGCCAATTTCTCAACTTTTTTGGGTAAGCCCGGTCTCTATCTCGAAGACTTATATGTGAAATCTGACTATCGCGGTAAGGGTTATGGTAAAAAGTTGCTGACCCATGTAGCGCATCTTGCTCATAGCCGTGGTTGCGGCAGACTAGATTGGTCGGTTTTGGATTGGAATGCGCCGTCCATTAAGTTTTACCAAAGCCTAGGCGCGAAACCGATGTCTGAATGGACTGGCTTTCGTTTAACAGGTGCTGCCCTGCAAAAATTATCGCATCTGAGTGTCTAACAGTAAGGTACGAATTTACCCTAAAAAATTGAGCTTGTCAAAAAGTTGCATTATTTATGAAGGGTACTTATAATAATCAGCAATTGTATTCACAAAATACATTCCAAATTCTTTTAGCTGTAGTAGAATCACACATGAAAATTTTTGATCAAAAGAACCAGCCTTGGTGGCAAGCCCTAGCTTTTGTATTAGTAATAGTTACTTTGCTCCTCAAGCTGATAACCATTGATACTAAATACTATTGGGTTGATGAAGCCTATACTTCCTTACGCATCTCTGGTTATACACGCGGTGAATTTATCAAAGAAACCAGTACGGGTCAAGCCATTGAAGTCGATCAACTACAAAAATATCAGCGGGTCAATCCTAATAAGAATGTGTTAGATACTGTCCAATCATTGGGCAGCGAAGAACCGCAACTCGTACCCTTATACTTTGTGGCTGTTCATTTGTGGAATCAGGTATTTGGTAGCACTACTTGGGCAACCCGTAGCTTTTCGGTCTTGGCTCATTGTGCTGTGCTAGCTTGCACGTATTGGCTATGTATAGAATTATCTGGTTCGGCACTAACTGGATGGATTGCTGTTTGTATAGTTGCCGTATCCCCCTTTGTTTTTCTTTATTCTCAAGAGGCACGACCCTATGCCCTATGGATGGCAGCAACGCTGTTTACAAGTGCGGTTTACCTACGGGCAACCCGACATAATACATATCAGTCATGGTTTTTTTATGCCATCGCCGTAGCAGTTTCACTTTATATTTATTTATTTTCGGCCTTGGTCATCTTGGCGCATGGTCTGTATACACTCATACGCACAGACCAGCGGATTGGCAAATTTGTCATGGCTACGGTTGCCGGATCTCTGCCGATTGTGCCTTGGCTAATTATGATCAAGACACACAAAGCTCAGGTTGATTACTGGACGAGTTGGACGCGATCAGAGCTACCTTTCGTTTATCTCATGAAAACTTGGGTTCATAACTTGGGTCTTGTTTTCTTATACACTTTCCGCTTATAGAATAAGGTATGGTAAAGAACCTTAGTCTTGTGAACCACCTGAGTGTGGAAGAATTAGAAAAGCGCTACCGCCAAGCAACGGACGGGGTGGAACGCACCCACCTGCAAATTATTTGGT
>JBBRQP010000001.1:0-79191 GCA_038226175.1 Gloeobacterales cyanobacterium | reverse complement strand
TACTTCTGCAAGCTCATTTTTACGGCAAGCGCACGTTTGAGCACTCGCGGATCGGGATTGCTGTTGATGAGAGTGATCAGGTCTTCCATGGGGGTCAAGATGAACTTATAATCATTCTATATCTCAAATAGGTTTGCTATAGCACGCTGAGAATTGATTACCCATCGTCTATCCCACTCCTCAATTTGTAGCCGAGCCTTCAGTTTGACAGTATTTTCACTATCGCCACGGATACAACGATGCACGTTCAATCCGTCATGCCAGAGATCCAAAACGTAAGTTGGTTTGCCTCGAGTGCTACAGTATTTTTTTAACTCACCAATTCGCGTTTCTATAAAGC
Source organism: Gloeobacterales cyanobacterium (assembly GCA_038226175.1). Lineage (GTDB taxonomy): Bacteria > Cyanobacteriota > Cyanobacteriia > Gloeobacterales > Anthocerotibacteraceae > JBBRQP01. The sequence continues at coordinate 78,851 of JBBRQP010000001.1, read as the reverse complement.
AACCTTACCAGAGATTGGCTTTGACCTGAGTTAGTGCAATATTAATTTTATATTATCTGCTTTTGAATAAAGCAATTGGTTATTTTAAGTACAAAAAGCTCAAATTTTATGAGGCGCTAGTGAGATTAAATTCGCTTGCAGTTCTACGTAAAGCGGTAAGTAAACAAGACAACATTCTAGAATTGTTTTATCGAACACAAACCCCATGAGCTGATAAGTCTGCTTTAATCTCACTGACTGTGACCTCTCCATAATGCAAGAGCGAAGCCAATAGAGCTGCTGCCGCTTGTCCCTCGGTCAAAATTTCACGAATATGGGACAGCTCACCCGCCCCACCCGAGGCAATCACCGGAATCGTCACCGCCTCACACACCGCTTGGGTCAGAGGCAAATCATAACCACTGCGTGTGCCATCACGATCCATACTTGTCAACAAAATTTCCCCCGCACCCCGGTCTGCCATCTCACGCGCCCAAAATAAAGCATCTAACCCCGTCGCCTCACGTCCGCCCCGCACATACACTTCCCAATTGCGCCCATTCCAGCGCGCATCAATGGCAACTACAATACATTGCGCTCCAAACTCTCGACTAGCCTCAGTGATAAACTCAGGCCGTCGCACTGCCGCCGAATTGATACTAACTTTATCAGCCCCAGCTCGGAGTAATTCCTGAATCGTCGGCAGGTCATTGATCCCACCCCCTACCGTCAGCGGAATAAATAAAGCCTCTGCCGTGCGTTGCACGACATCCTTAAGAATTTCTCGCTCCTCATGCGTCGCCGTAATATCTAAAAAAACCAACTCATCAGCCCCGGCATCGTTATAAATTCGCGCTAACTCAACAGGGTCGCCAGCGTCCTTGAGCCCGACAAAGTTGACCCCTTTGACTACCCGTCCTGCCTTCACATCCAGACAAGGCACCAACCGTTTTGCTAGCATTAGCGCACCATCAGCGGACTGTTTAATTTGAGCTTGAGAACAGTACCTTTTTTGAGGATAACTTCACCGCCGGGACTATTGAGCACATAGGCCGAAGCCGCTGCAGTGCCGCCCATGGTGCCTAAGGGAACCCCCGTAGTTTTGCCTAAATAATGACCCGCCACCGCACCACCAACTAAAATGCCGACATTACGTAATAGAGTGCCTTGGGTTTTGGTCTGGAGGTCTGTATTGACCAAAGAGGCATTGAGCGGATAACGAGAACCATCTTTGAGAATAATGTCATCGAAATAAAGATGCAAACTAGCTTTGACGCCCTTGGCTGCTTTGACGACATTTTCTAGATGGCCTTCAACTGTAGAATTTTTTAGGATTGTGTTTCCCCCAAAAAGTCCGTGCTTTTCTTGGAGTATAAATTGCTGTTGTTCTATATTTTTGCCTGTAGAAATATCTTGCTGAAGTTTGGTTTCAAAAATAGTTCCGACGGAGACGGTTTGAGTTGTAGTTATGGCAGTAGTTTGCGCTATCACCATTACGCTCGTACATCCAATTATAGTAGCCAAAGAAATCATGGTTTTCGCAAACATGTTAACTCCAGTGAACATGATTTAGTGTAACTTATTTCAGTTAAATTCTTACCAGACGATTTTTGGCACGCATCAAGGCTTGTCTTACTTGCTCAAAACCCGTCCCACCATAGCTATTACGCGCACTCACTACTTGTTGTGGACTGATCGCCTGATAGATATCTTCGGCAAATAAAGGATGAGCAATTTGCCAATCGCACAAGGGCACATCTTTAAGTAATTTGCCCGTAGCTAAAGATTGACGAACGAGAGCGCCAATTACGTAATAGGCTTCCCGAAAAGGAATTCCCTTGCGCACCAAATAATCAGCGGCATCTGTGGCATTACTGTAGTCTTCATTGACTGCTTGAGCAAGTCGGTCTTCAGCTAAAATAAAACCCTCTTGTAAGAAAATTGTCATTACTTCCAGGCAAGTTTCTACGGTGCGCACACTGTCAAATAAATGCTCTTTATCTTCCTGCAAATCTTTGTTATAAGCTAAAGGCAAACCTTTGAGTACCGTGAGCATCCCCAGCAAATGACCGTAGACCCGGCCAGTTTTGCCACGAATCAACTCGGGGACATCAGGATTCTTTTTTTGAGGCATCAAACTTGAACCCGTTGCACACCGATCCGTCAATTGGATAAACCGAAATTCTTGGGATGCCCAGAGAATCAATTCTTCACTCAAACGGCTCAGATGCGTAATGGTTAGACTCAGCGCACATAGCAATTCCACCACATAATCACGGTCACTAACGCCATCTAAAGAATTTTCACAAGGGGCGGTAAAGCTCAGTAACTGCGCCGTATAATTGCGGTCAATTGGTAAAGTAGTCCCAGCTAATGCGCCCGATCCCAGAGGCGAAAAGGCTAGTCGTGCTAAACAATCACTAATCCTGCCGTAATCACGATCAAACATTTCAAAATAGGCCAACCAATGATGGGCCAAACTAATCGGCTGCGCCCGTTGCAAGTGCGTATAAGCAGGAATCAGGATCTCGATTTGGGTATCCGCTAAAGTAACGAGAACGGTTTGCAAGTTTAGCAGTAACTGCTGAATTTTTGTGGCATGATCCCGGGTATACAAACGCAAATCTGTGGCGACTTGATCATTACGAGAACGCGCCGTATGCAGCTTTTTACCGACTGTGCCAACCAATTCGGTAAGCCGACTTTCGACCGCTGAATGAATATCTTCATAGTCTCGATCAGGAAAATTTCCTGCTTGCCACTCAGCCTCGATTTGGTCTAAACCTGTCAGTAACTCGGTACCTTCACTTTCACTTAGGAGTCCGACTTTGACTTGCATCTGGACATGCGCCCGTGAGCCTTGCAGGTCATAGGGTAGTAGCTCACGGTCAAAGCTAAGACTGGCATTGAAGGCATCAATGACCGGGTGTAAGGGTTGAGCAAAACGCCCCTGTTCGCGCATCATTAGGTTGCCTTAAGAACCATGATCGTCATGTCATCGACGGTCTGATCCCGCACTCTACTACCCCGAAATGCCCGAATTTGCGCATAGAGATAGTCAATAATAGCTTCGGGTGTGGCGTAGTGTTGGGCCGCCCAAGCTACTTGCTCTGTCCATTTGTCCTCACCGTAGCGCCCGTCACCATTGGCAGCTTCGGTAAAACCATCGGTGTAGCAGACCACCACATCCCCGGATTCCAAATAAACTGTTTCTTGGGGATATGTGGTGTCAGCATTTAGACCAATTAGGGTACCAGCAGCTTCAAGGGTAGTCAGTTCTTGGGTTTTGGCACGCCAATAGATCGGGCGGGGATGCGCGGCGTTACTATAACTTAAGCGATGGGTACTCGGCTCATACTCCGCATAAAATAGCGTCACAAAGCGATTTGAATTTTCTAGATCCGTAAACATGACGCGGTTGAGATGATCCAAGATCTGAGCGGGCGGCTCTTGGCGCAACACTTCTGAACGCAAGGTACCCCGGGTCATCATCATCAGTAGCCCCGCCGGAACGCCCTTGCCCATCACATCACCGAGCACCAAGCCCCAGCGTTCTGTATTGAGAATAGGAATGAAATCATAATAATCACCGCCGACTTTGAGGGCGTTTTCGCAGCGCGCCGCTACAGCCAGACCAGGAATATTGGGGCAGGTTTTGGGTAAGAGCCGCTCTTGAATCTCAGAACCAATGTCCAGTTCACGGGTAAGTTTGGCTTGACGGCGCAGTTCAGCGGTCAGTTCTTCATTTTCAATGGCAATCGCCGTCTGGTCAGCAATCAACCGCAATAAAGTCAGACGATCCTCAGTCCATTGATAATCTTCCTGCTGACTCAGTACCCAGAGATGACCGCGCACTGTTGTCTTAATCATGATCGGTACGCTAAATAAACTTAGGCGCGGATTGAGCTGTTCTTTGAGCTGGATATCCCACGTATTGTTATCGGCATCCAGAGGAATAGGCTGGTCACCCACGACGGTAAACGCATTACGTAACTCACGCAGCGTCGGATATTGCGCACAATAAAATTTTTCTAACTGGGGCTGGTTGTCCTGATAGAGGACAATGACACCTGCTGTGGCATCCGTTACTTGGCAGGCCATAAAGGGCACCAATTCTAGAAGCTGGTCAAGATTATTGAAGCTGCGTAGTGCAAACCCCAAATGGCTCAACAACACCTGTATCTTTTGGTCGTGTTGATGTTGGACGACTAATTCTTGAGACCAGTCGGCTAACTCAGCAATAACTTCAGGATGTAAAGGTGTAGGCGAAGACATTGGGTATTGGAGAATGAGTGCTACAACTATACCGCTCAGACTCGTTAGTGTAACCTATCTTTCAGAAGTAATTCCACCAAAGGAGACTCTCTTGAATGATTACGGCAAAACCGTGGCCAAAATGCTAGCGATAGCGGCGGGCTTATCTCTATTTGTTAAATATGTCCTACCTTTGGGCATTACCAGTTATACCCGCGTCGGGTTGTGGTGTACGATTTTGGTGCCAGTTTGTTTACTGGGCTTGGGTATGGCCTACCGTAGCCGTCAGACGTTGTGATGAAGCTACAGCGCGTGTGGGCTATCGCCTACAATACTTGGCTCGAAAGTGTCCGTGAACGCCTGTGGTGGTTGCTTGTAGTCCTCGTCGGCTTGCTGTGGGGGATAAGTTATCTGATTCCTTTTTTGGCTCCTTTAGGTGGTGCCAAAATTCTCATGGACGTGGAGTTAGCCACCATTCATCTTTTTAGCCTAGTCATCGCTATCTGGAGTGCGAGTGGGGCAATTAATCAGGAAATCGAGAAACGAACTATTTATACTTTGCTCGCTAAGCCGATTCGCCGCACGGAATTTTTGCTGGGGAAACATCTGGGTTTGGCGGGTGTGGTAGGTGTGGTGATCATACTTATGACCCTCTGTTTTATGGGTATCTATCAGATGAGTAGCTATGGCAGTGTTGTTAGTTTACAAATTCCAAGTATTTTACTTGCGATGCTGTTTACTTACCTAGAACTACTGCTACTACTGGCGGCGGCTTTATTATTTGGCAGTTTTACCAGTTCACTATTAGCCGTCTTATTGACCTTTGCGCTTTATCTCGTTGGGCATTTTAGCCAGAGCCTCCTCCAACTCGGTGCCATTAGCAAAAATCCTACTATTGGGATAGTAACGCGCATTCTCTATGTATTACTACCAGACTTAGAACGCTTTAATCTACGCCAGAGTGCGGTTTTTGCCCTCTTACCTACACCGTCTGAGTTATGGGTAACGGCTTGTTATGGTCTAACTTACACGGCAGTGTTGTTGATTATGGCCCAGCTTAGTTTTGGCCGCCGCGAGTTTTAACGCAGCCGCAAGCCGACCAAAGCTCCTACGCCAAAACCAACCATCGTCGTCCCCAAAGATTTGACTGCAGCCGTAGCCCATTGTCCAGCGCTCTGCGCGCTAGTTTCAATACCTGTCGTCAGGGCTGTCCAGTTGATGTTAATCACGTGGGCTTGGCTGAGTGCAAACATCAGTAGCAGGGTTAATCCCAAGAGCAGTAGAGCGGCTTGGGTAGCTTTTTTGAGGGCATAGCCGACAGCAATCCCGGCGAGGGTGCCACCGCCCACATGCCAGAGGGTGGTGGTTAATTCAGGACTGATGGTCGAGAGTTGTTCCATCAATTCAGTCTAGCAGCCTACGCTTGAGGTGGGCGGCTTGCGTACCTAGGCCCGTTCAGGATAAATCCGCAGGCGACGGTTAGGTTCATCCCCAAAACTCTTGGAACGCAACTGATAGTGTTCGATCAGTTCGTGTTGCATCCGGCGAATACTCGGTGAACGAGGGAGTAACTCGACGGTTTGACCTTTGGGGATGACGATTTGCTCGACGGCTAAGCGGGCCTCTTCGAGGGCTTCGAGTTCGTCCTCCGAGTCCCCACTCATCAGCATATTGAGATCCATCTCCTCATGAGCGGGCGGTTCGTCGATCTGAAGCAGACGCCGCAAGGCGCGGGTGAGATAGGGCAGGGTATTCGCCTTGACTGTGTGGATGGGGATCTGATGATTTTGTGCCACGGTCGAGATTTTAGCTTTATCACGCAGATGGGTACGTAGAGCTAACACTACATCGGCATCATCAATATCTTTGGTCAGCCGCACCGGGAAATCATAGTGACGGACTACTTGCTCAAGGTCATTGCGCGAGACACCATAGGGATAGATATTCAAGGTCTTGCCATCACCGCTCATGCTCAGATCCGCCGCCATCGGAACATCGCCATCAAGTGCCATTTCCATAAAACTGCGTTCGGGAACGGGGCTAAAACTACGCTCAGCCGGATGGGGCATCACGGGGAAATTGCCGCTATTCCCCCCAAAAGAAGTTGATTTGCGACCACCAACAATCGAAGGCTTCCAGTCTGGCGTATCAGGAAATTCACGCGTGATGATCACCTTGCCTGAGTCACTGACCGAACGCACTTGCGGGGTGGGTTGACGATCACGCAAGATCAAATCCACCTGCCCTGCCACATCTTCATGAACCACCCAACGATTACGCTCTTGCATCTCGATGGCAATCTGGAAAGTTGGCAAGGCGCGGCGTTCGAGCACCGACTTTTGGCTACCGCGTCGCCGTGCTTCATCATCACCGAGAGTCACCGACTGGATACCCCCAATCAAGTCAGAAAGCGTCGGGTTTTTAATCAAATTAACTAACTGATTCCCATGGGCAGTACCGACGAGCATTACACCCCGCTCGGCAATGGTTCGAGCCGCTATCGCCTCAAGCTCTGTACCGATTTCATCAATGATGATGACTTCGGGCATGTGGTTTTCGACTGCCTCGATCATCACTTGGTGTTGCAATTCAGGACGCGCTACTTGCATACGCCGCGCTCGCCCGATAGCTGGATGGGGAATATCGCCATCACCAGCAATTTCATTGGATGTATCAATGACGACGACCCGTTTACCCAACTCATCGGCGAGAACGCGGGTGATTTCGCGTAGGGCTGTAGTTTTACCGACACCCGGACGGCCTAGCATCAAGATCGATTGCCCTGACTCGACGAGATCGCGCACCATTGTGATCGTGCCAAAAATTGCCCGTCCAACCCGACAGGTCAGGCCAATAATTTTGCCATGACGGTTACGCATCGCACTGATCCGATGTAGGGTTCGCTCGATCCCGGCTCGGTTATCCCCAGAAAATTCCCCAACTTGAGCCACAGCATAGGCTAGGTCTTCATCGGTTACCACGTCAGCACTGATATCTTCGGCTTTACCCGCAAATCGCGCTTCGGGGCAGCGGCCCAAATCCATGACGACTTCGATCAGATTATTTAAGTCTGGATGTAGATCCAGCACGGAACGCACGCGATCAGGCAAAATCGCCAACAACAAACTGAGATCATCGGTGACGCGGGTACGATGGCTTTCGAGCACTTCATCTTGTAACGATGCCATAAGCGTCATAGGTCGTCTCCTGATAGTGGGCTTTGAGTGGATGGACAAGGTGTCGAGCCGTGTCAACGGCCTGACGTAAAGCTGAAGGGGTCAATTCTGTGACCAAAAAATCTTCCACCTGTTTGCGGGCATAGGAACCATAGGCTATCCCGGCAATAGCCACGGCTTGGGCTAGGGTAAGACTGTGCTGGTTGGTGCCGCCTGCGAGTTGGACGTGACCGGGGAGCGACCAGGATAAAACTTTTCGGGCAAGGGAAATAGAGGCTTTAGCACGGCTGGCTCCTTGATCCCCACTCATGGGTATACCATCAGTTTGCCAGATAATATTTTTTTGCGCCGTAATTTGGAGATTACTTTTGCTTAGAAACGCAGCAATCTGTTCTAAATAGTTTTGTAGTCCTGCATGGTCAGGAAAACTGATCGAAATGAGCTGTAAACGGGGGATCACCGGAGCTAAACCCTGCCACAGCTGTTCAAACTCTTTGAAATTACCCGTATGGGTATGAATTTCAATCGCCTCAATGGGTGATTCAGCTAATAAATAGCCCAAACTATCCGCCGCATAATAATTAGCCCGATAGTCGATTAACCCTAGTGGACACACGGGCTGACACCGTCCGCAGCCATAACAAAGTGGTTCATTAACACCGTGCTGATCAATGGCTTGAGTCGGACAAATTTTGATACAGGGACGCGGACACGCATCTGGACAGTCCGCTGAAGGAAAGTAAGCCTTGCGAAAATGCGGGTCTTCACCGTCATTAAGCGACACCATCAACCAAGGCCGTTGCCAGCTCTGCCCCCAAGCCTCAGCCTGTTCTTGGGCGCGGGCTAGCCCCCGCTCTACCGCCGCAATAACAGCGGGATCAGCCCCCATATCAAGACAGTCAACTCCAGCCAGACTCCAAATCAAGGCCAGAGATTCAATCGCGGGTAAATGTTGGAAACTCGCCCCCAGAATGAGCTTAAACCAGTGACCGTGCCCTAAGGAGTCGTAAGGAGTAGTGTTCACACTGTGCTACAAATGGGGTAGGACACTACAGATAGAGTAGCTAAGCTGTAGTTACCCAAGATAGTACACGAGAATGCTCTGCGTGGCTATAGGCACTTTAAGACTGGGGATCAGCGGCTGATGCGACACAAATTTTGGAGGCGAGTAGCCAAACGCCGTTAGGGTAAAATACGCCTTCAACTGTTACGAATGTGGGTTCAGGCGTGTTTTTCAGGAAATCCGCAATATCCGCCCACAGAGTCACTACCGCTACTCGCCCTAGATCTGGCGTGTCTAGTTGATAAGTGTGATTAGGATGCTGGTGTAATATCCCGGTATAAGTTGTGACTGGTTGCAAAAAGGCGCGATCCGTTGGCGGAGCTTGGCTAGAACTGAAGCGTCCATCAGTTGGATAAGCCCTTTCTCCAGTGAGAATTTGATTTTGTGCCTCAGCATAGCCTTGATCTTCGGGAGCCCGGTCATAAAAAGGAACGACCCCAGCGGGAGCCTGGGGGGCATTGAGCAAGGCAGCTTGGAGTTCAGAGACTAGCAGTTCGCGCGGCTGAATATTTTTTTGGACACATAGGACTGCGGCTAACCCTGCCACTTGTCCGAGATTGAGTACCAAAGGTTGCAAACGACTGGCACCGTTGGCAATATGACTGACTGAAATGCTTTTTTCTGTGACTAATAGGCCGTCTATATTTAGCGGAACTAAAGTGCCATAAGGAATACAAAAAGGGGTTCCAGTTGTGTTGCCGCCCCACTGAATATGTTTATGTTGAACTGGCCAAACATCGCCGGGATAATGATGATCATTGTCATAATTGCCGATTGCAATCGTATCTGTAGCGAGTGGCGCAACAACACCCTGAGCCACGGGTAAAATATCGTGTTCTGTGAGCGTTTTGACCCCAACCAGTCTTCGACTTTCTCGATAGTAGGGCAGTCTGGCCAATCCTTCGGGAAAGATCTCCGTGGCTGGTTGCAAGGCATCGCCAAATACTAACTGCAAATACTTCAAAAACTTTTGGGTATGGGCGCGGGCGGCTTGCCAAACTTCCTGACGTTGGGTCTTGGTGCCGACTAAACGATTTAAATCTTCGGCATAGTCATTCCCAAAGATCGGCCAGTTGATCATGTAATAGTTACCGGGCAATGCCCCATAGGTGAGAAAGCGTTTTGGGCTATGGCGTGCAAAGGTCTGGGTAAACTCGGGCGGCGGGCTAACCTCTTTGGTGGTGAAATCTTGGCCTACATGTTTGACAATCCCAACCCAAGTCAGTGCCTGCACTGGATGACGTTCGTGAAATTCTGTCAGCTCAGTTGGCGCACTAGGTTCCTGGAAAACATCGCGCGTCTCCCAGCCCCAACGATAGGGAACATCACCTAGGGCTAACACATCGCCTAATTCTGTAGCTTCAATCGTGACCTGAGCTTCAATCTCATAATTACTAAACTTAGCACCAGTAATACGATGGCCTTGGCGTGATACTTCGAGTAACTCTTGGCTAGGAAGCCACATTAATCGCGGACTCAAACTCTGCACCCAATCACGAAAAATAGCTTCACCAACACGCGGATTAAAGGTAAAAAAACTGACCCAACTATGATGGAGTTCTCCTTTTTGGCGCAGATATATCTCCCGCAAAAACTGCCACCAAATGCCTGTTTGTAGTGAGGCTATATCATTGCCATCTACCGCTGCCACACCACACTGAGTCAACATGCCGCCTAATCCTGCGGCTTCACCCACCAAAATTGTTTGCACTCCAGACCGCGCCGCCTGAATCGCAGCGGCAGTTCCCGCAGTTCCCGCCCCAATCACCAAGACATCCGTCGTCAATTTTTGGCGGGTCATCACACTTCTCTAGATTATCTTTCTTATTTTTTGCATAAAAGATGAAGCTCAGTCGAGTTATTTTTCGTTCTATCTAAAATTCGTGCTCTCCTCTCCCAATTTGGGAGAGGGGTCGGGGGTGAGGGCTATCTCAACTGAGAAGTGCGTCTTTTGAGAATCAGCACTGACAGCGGTGGTATGGCGAGGTTTAGTGAATAGGGCAACTGATGACAATTTATATGATCCGTCCAAACACCACCCAGATTTCCTTTACCACTACCCCAATAATCTCCAGCATCACTATTGAGCAACTCTTGATAAAATCCTGCCTCTGGTACCCCAATGCGATAACTCGGATAAAACTGTGGGGTAAAGTTGCAAACAAAGATTAGATGATCATGCTGGCTATAGCGAATAAATGCGACCACACTTTCTGCAATATTTTGGCAATCAATCCAACGGAAGCCACCTGGCACATAATCTTGTTCCCAAAGCGCAGGTTCCTGTACGTATAACTCATTCAAATCAGCTAGATAACGTTGTAAAGAACGATGTGCCGGCAAATCAAGAACATGCCAATCGAGACTGCTCTCAAAATCCCACTCTCGCCATTGCCCTAACTCCATCCCCATAAACAAACTTTTTTTGCCCGGATGTCCGTACATGTAGCCCATTAGGGTGCGAACATTGGCTAATTTTTGCCATAAATCTCCTGGCATCTTATTGATTAAAGAACCTTTCATATGAACAACTTCATCATGAGAAAGTGCCACAATATAATTTTCTGCCGCTGCATAAGTGATCGAGAATGTCATCAAATTGTGATGATAGGTGCGTAATCCTGGCTCCGTCGAAAAATAGGCCAAAGTATCATGCATCCACCCCATATTCCACTTAAAATTAAATCCCAACCCTCCGACATTTACCGGCCAAGAGACCAGTGGCCAAGCCGTTGATTCTTCGGCGATCATGAGTACGCCGGGATGATAATTAAAGATTGTTGTATTGAGCTGTTTCAAGAAATTAATGGCTTCCCAGTGTTCGCGTCCACCATTTTCATTAGCAATCCAAGTTCCATCAGGACGGTCATAACTACGGTACAACATCGAAGCTACCGCATCCACCCGAATGCCATCGATATGATACTTATCAAACCAAAACAAGGCACTAGCCAATAAAAAGTTACGGACTTCATTACGCCCATAATCAAAAACTAACGTACCCCAAGTTAAATGTTCGCCAATGCGCGGGTCTTCATACTCATAGAGGGCTGTCCCATCAAAGCGTCGCAGACCATGAGCGTCTTTGGGGAAATGTGCGGGAACCCAATCCAAAATCACCCCAATTCCTGCTAAATGACATTGATCAATAAAATACATCAAATCTTGAGGGCTGCCATAGCGTGAAGTTGGGGCAAAATAACCTGTTACCTGATAACCCCAAGAGCCATCAAAGGGGTATTCGGTAATCGGCATCAACTCAACATGGGTAAATCCCATATCTTTAACATAGGGAATTAGTTCTTTGGCTAATTCACGATAGGTTAGACAGCGATTTTCTTCCTCAACAATGCGTCGCCAAGAGCCAATATGAAGCTCATAAATTGCTACAGCTTCACGGTGAGGTTGACGGTGAATACGATGATTGAGCCACTCTTGATCCCGCCAAATATAGGTATCTAAATCCGTAACAATAGAAGCAAATTTGGGACGAACTTCGTGAGCAAATCCATAAGGGTCTGATTTTTCGTAAATATGACCCAAGCTATTTTTAATTTCAAATTTATAGAGTTCGTCAAGCCCCAGATCAGGGATAAATAATGACCAAATACCCGAATTTTGTAACGGCTGCATTTGATGGGATCTGCCATCCCAGTGATTAAAATTACCTAGGACACTCACATTACGAGCATTGGGAGCCCAGACAGCAAAAGAGACCCCGCTAGTGCCATTGATCATAACTGGGTGGGCGCCCAATTTTTGATAAATGATATGGTGATTGCCTTGTCTAAACAAATAAATATCAAAATCAGTGATTAAGCTATTATTAAAAGTATAAGGATCATGAACTAGTCGGCTTATCCCTGTCTCATCAACAACCCGAAATTGGTAAATAAAGGGCTCTTGATCAAGACTAATCTCAAAAAAATCTGAGTGGTAGGTATGATGAAGCGGATATTCAATATTTTGGCTCACATCTACCAAAAAAACCTCACGCGCTTGAGGCTGAATAGTACGAACAACCCAATAGTTTTTTTCGGCAGTGCTATGCAGATGTGAACCCAACAGCTCAAACGGGTCAGCATACTGATTGCTAATTAACCGTTCAATAAGCTCGGGAGAAGTAGAAGTCACAGGTGTAAGCCTCGCCTCAAAATCGGGCATAAGGTTGATCAGTTGGGTTACGAACAGATGCATTATGGCATCACAAAGCCCTTTTTCTCGAAATCTTTCTAAATCCATTAGGAGTCTAAGGATTTGCACACAACCCCAAACGCAGGTTAAGATTTCGACTATGTCCGATGCACCAAAGCCCCAGAAAAAAGTTATCAAATCCCCCGCAGCGCTGCTGACCCTCAAAGCAGTACAAGATGGTGCCAGTGAAGGCGTTTTTGGGCGAGGCGCACGATATTTTTTGCGTAATCGGGTTGTGGACTACCAAGAGCCTGATCTTCAAAACATCAAAGCCCAAGTCAGTGGCTCTGAAGAACAGCCTTATCAAGTGGCAATTACTTTGACAGAAGTCGGTAAATTTGAAAGTACCTGCAGTTGTCCTTATTTTGAAGAGATTTGCAAGCACCGCGTGGCTGTCTTATTGCAGTATCTCCAACGCCGCGATCGTAACCTGCGTAATCAGGTCAAAGATTTACTCGAACAAGCCCGTGACCGCCGTGAAGAGTTACCCGCCATTGACCCCAAAGACTTTTTGGATACTACGGGACTAGCTATTGCCACAGATCCTGCTTTTGAGATGGGTTTCCTGCTTTTGCCCCGCCCCATGGCTCTAATTTTAGGCATCATGCCTGCTCAGCCGACGGGTAAAGTGAATATTCTCAAAATCCCGCCCCAAGCCTTACAGATTTTGCCTGAAGCTGACCCTGCGCGCAGATTGGCGGACTACTTAATTGCGCTACCCCAAAATATTGCTGGAGAAGCAGGGGGTCATCGCGTACCCCTAGGCCAAGAAGGCGTAGTTTTAGACTTCACCCGTTACGCGGTACGCCTCATCAATGTAATGACCGCAGAGAAGCTACATTTCACCGAAACCCTGGCTCAGGTGCGTCTAGTTTTGACAGAGACTGCAACCGGAGACATTAATGGACAGCTCTATGCCATAGCCGCAGGAGAACCACTCCCAGAAGCCTTATTTATTCCCGGCACACCTGGTTGGGTTTTGAGTGGAAGCCTATTTTACCCAGCCGATCTCGCTTGGCTCAAAGCCTGTGGTCAACAGCTCGATAGTGCGGGGACAATGAGCCTCAAAGAAACCCAAGTCCCGAATTTTTTATTACGGACTTGGCCACAGCTACAAACGCTGTCTAATGTCGAATTTGTGACTGAAACTGGCTCCCCAGCGCCGCAAGTGATCCAGGAAACCCCGCAAGTGGTTGTCGCCCTCAGTGAAAAAGAAGGTGTGCGTTCTGATGTCTTGACTAACTCTAACCAAACTTTACTACTACAGCTGGGTTTTCGTTATGGGACGCTGGTGGTTCCGGCCGAGATGCTCAATGCTGATCTTGAACGTAGCTACAGTCGTTTTGTCGGCGCTGATGGTCAAAGTCTTTGGGTACGCCGTTTGGTAGCCCAAGAAATGCAATTGCGTCAACTTTTACAAAATCTTCAGCCTGACCGCGTCAGTGGTGACCGTTTCTTTTTTAGTGGTGCCCGTGGACTCGAAGCGCTGACTTTTTTGCGGCAGTACGGTCAAAGTTGGGAAGTCAATGGCTTAGAGGTTCTAATGCATTATCGACTGCATCCTGAGCCTCTGAAATTCCAGGCTCGACTTACGCTTGAACAACCAAAATTCCGGGTTCAATTTAGTGCGCATAATGGTTCTGAAGCCGCTAATTTAGAGGATTTACAGGGACTCGTTGCTAAAGGATTAGGGTATTATCGTGGCGAAGGCGGTGAGTTTTCTGCTTTCCCGGCGCGAACCTTAGACCGACTCTTACGCAGTGTCGATTTGGATTTTCATCAGCCGCGTCCACTTTATCAAGTTTTGCCTTTAGTCGATGCGTTACTAGCTGAAGAAGTTGAGGTCACCCTTGATCCACCGCTGACGCAGTTTTTAGAACAGTTGCGTCACCTTGATGATATTCCTGTCACGCCTTTGCCTGAGGGCTTGCGTGGTGAATTACGAATTTATCAGACGACTGGGGTCAATTGGCTGCGCTTCCTATCGCGCTTTGGCTTAGGTGGTATACTCGCCGATGATATGGGATTGGGGAAATCTGTTCAGACATTAACGTTATTACTCGCGCACCATACAACCCATCCCGACGCACCGCCAACCCTGATTATTGCACCAACTTCGGTTGTTTATAACTGGCAAGATGAAGCCCGCAAATTTACGCCCACCTTACGGACTGAGTTGTTTTTGGGTACCGATCGTCAAGAGTTATTAGCACGCCCCAAGCAACCCCAAGTTTATTTTACGACCTATGGCATTATGCGTCGAGATATCAGTTTTCTCAAGGACTTTTTGTTTAGTTATGTTGTATTGGATGAAGCACAAAACATCAAAAATCCCGAATCGATTGCTGCGAAGTCAGTTAAGCAATTACAGAGTTTACATACACTAGCTTTGAGTGGTACACCTATTGAAAATCGGCTTCTAGAATTGTGGTCAATTTTTGATTTTTTGATGCCCGGTTTTTTGGGAGAACAAAAACAATTTCTCGAAAAATATGAGCGCCCGATCAATGCAGGAGATACTCAGGTCGCCCAAGCCCTGCAAAGTAAAATCAAACCCTTTATCTTACGTCGTCTCAAAACTCAAGTTGAAAAAGACCTCCCGGCCAAAACTGATATTCTCAACTTTTGCAGTCTTAGTGGTAATCAACAAATCTTGTATCTCAGAACTCTGGAACAATGTCGTAGCCAAATCTTTGGGGATGTGGCAATTCATGGTCTAGGAAGTGCGCAAATGTCGATCTTGGCAGCCTTACTCAAATTACGCCAAGTTTGCTGCGACCCGCGCTTAGTTGCAGATAGCCACACTCCAGAAGATTCGGCTAAATTACAACAGCTCCTCGAACTCCTCGAACCCATTCTTGAAGAAGGCCATCGCGTGCTAATCTTCAGTCAGTTTGTGACAATGCTTTCCTTATTAAAACGTGCCCTAGAGCAAGCTCAGATCACTTATGAATATTTGGATGGCGGTACTACAGCTCTTGAGCGTCAAGAGCGGGTCAAACGCTTTAATAGCGCGCAGGGTAAGCAAGTCTTTTTGATTAGTCTTAAGGCGGGTGGTACGGGTCTTAATCTAACAGGTGCTGACTATGTTATTCACTATGACCCTTGGTGGAATCCAGCGGTTGAAGCACAAGCTACTGATCGCGCTCATCGCATTGGGCAGACCAAGCCGGTATTTAATTACAAACTGATTACTCGGGGTACTATCGAAGAAAAAGTTCTTCAACTCCAACGAGATAAATCTGAATTAGCCAATCAGATGCTCAATCTAGATACGGCAATTGTTAAAAGTCTTTCGCAAAAAGATCTAGAGTTTCTCTTTTCTTAGTTTTGAGTTAAGTTGCGCAAACTCGGCGCATCTAGGTTAGCCCCCGACAAATTGAGTCGGTTAGTCTTAGCTCCCTTAAACTGCGTCTGTTGAATGTTAGCACCACTGAGATTTACCGATGTTAAATTACTATTTCTAAAGTCAGCTTGTCCTAAATTAGCGCCTTTGAGAATAGCTCGTTCCAAGTTAGCACCCTGCAGGTTTACATTCGTCAGATTAGCACCAGTGAGATTAGTGCCGACTAATCTAGCCCCTTGAAGTTGTACATTATTGAGATTAGCACCCGTCAGATCTTTGCCGCTGAGATTGACACCGCGTAAATCCAAATCATTTAAATTAGCGCCTCTCAAATCAATGCCTGTCTGAGTCACTTGCTCAACATTAAAGATCTTTTTAACCCCAAGTTCAAATTGTTTGATAATCGGGAGTGTTTGAGCTTGGATATCAACAGTTTGACAAACAGAAACTATGCCAGCGAGAAACAATTTGACAAAGCGATGCATGAGAGCGATTCCTTTTTATTTATGTGAAGCGATCTGTTTCATCGTTTCCTCATCAATATTGGCGCCCTCAAGATCAGTATTTTTTAGGATTGCACCATTGAGATTAACTTTTTGCATATTAGCGCCACTGAGATCAGCATCTGTTAAGTTACTTTGGCTAAGATCCGATGATTCGATATTGGCACCACTGAGATCCACCGAAGTTAGGTTAGCCCCACTAAAATTAGTTTTACTAAGATTGGCACCTGAGAGATCACTATCCTTGAGATTAGCGCCTTTGAGATTCACATTTTCTAAATTAGCTCCACTAAAATCTTTGCCTGTCAAGTTAAGACCGCTCAAATCACTGCCACTGAGATTGACACCGCTGAGATCAACATCTTTTAAATTAAATTTATGGTTGTTCGTGGTAGGTGTAGAGGGCGGAGTTGGTGGTGTCGGAGGCTCCGGCGGTATCGGCATTACTGAAGAAGATTCTGGTGTGTTGATCGTGATAGTTGTCTCAGACTTATTGTTAGTAACCGCCCAAACACCCCACAAGAGAAGTCCGGCAACGGTTCCTACTATCGCAAACTTAAACTCATTCTTCATGAAGCTGTTCCAACGCATAATCTAACTTTAGCATTCGTGCTTTGGCGAGGTGTGAGAAGGCGTGAGGCTCTAGTGAGAATTTGTAAATAACTTAACCCCGATTGCTAGACAAAAAAAGCCCCACCTGAGTGGGGCAGCGAGAGAAAAATTGTTAGAGGAGCTAGAAAGGATTAATTTAAAGGATTAATTTTTCCAGTCCTTATTGGCCTGAGCCAAAACATAGGCAGCAACACTTTCAATCTGGACAGGTGTTAGCTTTTTGCCAAATGCGGGCATCGGTGGCTTGCCATAGGTAACCTGCTTGACGATGGCAGCCGGGGCATCCATTTGATATTGTTTGAGAGCCGCTAATTTGAGATTTTTTTCTGCTTTGATATTATTACGGCCTCCGGCATGACAGGCAGCACAATTAGCACCAAAAACAGATTTACCAACAGCGAGATCAGGTGCGGACAAGACAGCAGGTGTTGCGCAAGTTGCCAAGACAAGCAAAATAGCGAATTTGTTATTCACAAAAAACCTCAATGAATGACACACGGTTTGCAAGAGCTTTTAGCAAAAAAAGATTACAGACTGAAACCGCATGAGCATCACCTTAGGATAAACTCCTGCCCAAAGCAAAAGACAGCGCGTCAAACTTGCTCGAGTTTACAAGTCAGCAAACATAGCCTCAACAAATTCGTAGCTCGAAAAAGGTCGCAGGTCATCTATTTTTTCACCCACACCCACAAACCGGATCGGCAAACCCAACTCGTTAACAATCGCAATTGCAATGCCACCTTTCGCCGTGCCATCAAGCTTAGTCAGAACAATACCACTCAGATCAGCAGCTTCCGTAAATAACCGTGCTTGACTTAGGCCATTTTGTCCCGTTGTGGCATCAAGTACCAGTAACGCTTCGACATTGGCATTTTCACTGCGACTATCAATAACCCGCCGAATTTTAGTAAGTTCAGCCATCAGATTTTTTTTGTTTTGTAAGCGTCCAGCCGTATCCACTAACAAGAGGTCAGTTTTGCGTACCTGAGCGGCGGCTAATGCATCGTAGACGACGGCTGCCGGGTCAGCTCCTGCCTGTGGATTGGCAATCACTTCGACATCCGAACGCTCACCCCAGGCTTTGACCTGCTCGACTGCGGCGGCACGAAAGGTATCGGCGGCAGCGATCAAAGTTTTGTAACCGGATTTTTGGGCTAGATGGGCAATTTTACCAATAGTCGTGGTTTTGCCCGTGCCATTAACCCCAACAACCAACCAAATATTTAGAACGCCCCGCTCGGGTGCAAACCAAGGATCAACACTATCGAGCTGTTCGCGCAAGAGCTGCTTGACTAGGGGTAAAACTTGGTCACCCTTGAGACCACCCGCTTGAATCGCTTGTTGTTTCAGGGTTTGCAAGATCTTTTCACTGGTGCTTACACCCACATCGGCCTGCAACAAAATCGTCTCAAGGTCATCTAGCTGCTCTAAGCTAATGGGTCCTTTACCGACAAAATTCATCAACATCAGTAAAGGTGCAACTAACCCTTGGCGTGTACGTCCCAAACCAGCCCGTAATTTTTGTAGCCAAGTTAGTTCGTCTGGGTCTATTTCGTCGCCATTACGTCCTTGAGCTGCAAGAATTTCCTCAGACCATTGGAAACCTTCTTCTTCGTACTCCTCATCTTGATCTTCCGTATCAGCTAGTATCAACGCTTCTTCTGGCGCGATCTCTGCAACTGGCTCAGGTTGGGTCACAAATGCGGTATTCACAGCCTCTGGTTCACTAACTGGTGAGGAGGGATAGGGATGCGCGGGCTGATAACCTAGGATATCCTGCCAATTAGTCGCAATTTCAGGCGTTGGTTCAGGTTCAACTGCTATGGGTTGATCGCTCTGTTGTGGAGTCTTTTCAATAGTCAGAAACTCAGTCTCGGTGACTACTTCTGCATTTTCAGGAGCGCCATCTTTTTTAAAGCGACGGCTAAACCAATCGAAAACCATGGGCTTACCTTGACTACCTCACTTAAGCCTAACCTTCTCCTCAGCTCGAAACAATAAATTTTGCATATTTACGTATGCCACAAGACTTGTGATCATGTCATCAATGCCTTAGTATTACCTGTGAAGCTCCACTACCCCTGTTGCTTCCACCTACACCTGATACTTGAGTTTGTCTAAGGAGTGTCGAGATGAAGCATCTGATCCCAGTTGCCGGACTAATTTCAGCCCTAGTGATCATATCAACTTTGCCCACCTCGGCAGCGATCTTAGGCAGCACCAGCATTACCGTTTTGCCTGTTCCCCCAGTTTCTGTGACTGCAGGTAGTCTTGAGAGTGACACCACAGCTTTTGCTTTTGCTGAGCAGCAGGGCGTTACGGTTGGTTCCACCAGTGTCAACAGCTATTTTCTTAGTTTTGACCCTGTTACGCCTGGTACAGCTATTTCCGGTAGCATCACCTTTGACACCGCGATTTTAGGTATTGCTGATACGCAGCCTTTATTAAATCAAAGTGCAGCTGTAACTGGCCTAAGCTCTGTCAGCTACAATACTTCCTTTGCAGCAGGTCTCGAAACTAGCAATACCTTTAGTTTTGTCGGTAATACCTTGACCTTTACTTTGAAAGCTGGCACCAATACGGATCAAATCCGTGTTATCACCGCTGTACCCGAGCCGACCTCTATGGCTGGTTTGGCACTCCTCAGTTTAGGTGGTTTGGCCTTGGGTCGCCGCAAAAAACAAACTGTCTAATAGTGCGATCATAGTTATCAAAAGAACAGGGTTTCAGCTTAGGCGAGGCTCTGTTTTTTCAATGACCGGACGTGTCAAATGACCGACAGTTTCCATAAAGTTTTGCACCCGGATTGGATCAATAGTTTGACTAAGTTGCCCATTACGTTTGAGAGAACTGGCAACAATTACGCCATCACACCAAGGTAACAACTGGTGTACATTTTCGGCAGTCGCCCCAGAACCGATCAGCACTGGCACCCCTAGCTTCTGTACAGCTTGCAAATCACCGACAGCCGGAGCATGACCGGTCATCGTACCAGAAATAATCAGACCATCCGCGAGTCCACGTTCAACGGTTTCCTGAGCTTGTTGCAAAAAACTAACTGGTGCTAAAGGATTGCCATGCTTAACCCAAACATCAGCTAGGATCTTGACTGTACTGCCAAGTTGACGTCGGTAACGCAATAATTCGTAGGCACAGCCTTCGATAATTCCCTGATCGGTCACGGTCACACCAGTCAGGATATTGACCCGAATAAAGTTCGCTTCGGTACAACAAGCAATAGCCAAGGCGCTGTGAGCATCATTACGCAGCACATTGATCCCAATTGGCACATGCACCAGTTGCTTAATTCGCTTGACGGCCAAACTCATCGCAGCGATCACCGCTGGGTCAACGCTACCTTTTGTAAAAGGCGTATCATGAAAATTTTCGACCATGATGCCATCAACACCGCCGGTGGCTAAGGCCGTTGCCTCCTGTTCGGCACGTGCTAGTACTAGCTCAAGTGAGCCGCCCCAACGTGATGAACCTGGCAATGGCAAAAGATGCACAACCCCAATTACAGGCTTGGTGGGAGTAAAAACGTCGGTCAGCCATGTCACAACTATTACCCGCTAGACTAGAAGTCTTCGTTACGTAGTTTACCATTGCCCTGTAGCCTGCCATGTTCAAACCCATCTTACTCACCTTAATTCGGGCTTATCAGTTAGGAATCTCACCCTTATTAGGGGCGCATTGTCGTTATTACCCGACCTGCTCTCAGTACACCCTTGAGGCAATTCACCGTCATGGTTCTGGACGTGGACTCTATTTGGGAACCCTACGAATTTGTCGGTGTCATCCTGGTTATCCGGGTGGATTTGACCCTGTACCGCTTACATTTTCTTGGCCTTGGATGCATAAGTCCTAGAGATGGTCAAAAACAAGGGTTACAATAGCGATAAATACCTATCGGGAGTATGGGGTATGGATGGCCTAGTGTGTACCTTTGCTGTGATCACGCTCGGTGGCATGGTTAAATATTTTGATGGACGAATTATCCATGGCATGGGGCTACTACCTGCCGAAGACTATTTCACGACCTTGAGTATTATCTTGACGATTTTGTATATGAGTCTGGCCGCCAATTATTTTGATTTAGCAGGTATTTTAGATAGACCAACCTTAGCGTTGACGATTGGCTGGATTGGTTTAAGTTGGTGGTTGATTGCCCGCCACCTCAGATCTCCTGAGGCACCAGAGCATATTTTAGCTTGGACTGGTAATCATTTGTTATTAGCTGGATGCTTCTATAGCTTGCTACAGATTAAGATGATTCTTTTGTAAGTATGATTACGTAGGGTACCATCCTAGTTAGATTTGGATATAGTGTCTATCCTGCATGGCGTTTAGGGTAGCTACACTAGGCTCTACGTAGATCCAAATAGGTAAAATCAACGATAGTCAAATGTTTGACTTTTCAGTGATAATCAATGCCAAGAGGTTAATCGACTTTACTGCTTAGGTAAGGTTTTAAGCTACCTCCGTGAGAGACACAGATGGCTAAAAGCTGCTACGTGGTGGGGTTTTGGTTGGAGGCGTAGTAGCTTTTTTTTTGTACAAAATCTAGGCTTTTTCGGTTTCGCTGACCTTCAAAGTAGGTAATGGTAGTGCTGTAGTTTCGGTAAGAGCAAGCGGTGGTGCTTGACGGCTTGCCGATTCTAGATAAACCCCGGTCAAAATATCGGGAACCACCTTCATTTGGTGCGAGGCCATATAGTAGCGATGAGATTTTTGGATAATTGGATAACGCTCGCGGAAATCTTCATTACCAATTTTTTTGCGCAGCTTAACAATCGCATCAATGATCGCCTCTGGGCGGGGCGGGCAGCCGGGAATATAAACATCAACGGGTATCAGCTTATCGACGCCACGCACGGTGCAATAAGAGTCAGTCGAGAACATACCGCCTGTAATCGTACAGGCACCCATCGCAATTACGTATTTAGGTTCGGCCATTTGTTCGTAGAGATTAATCAGAGCTGGCGCCATTTTCATATTGACCGTACCCGCTGTAATCAATAAATCAGCTTGGCGCGGGGTAGCCCGAGGAACCAGACCAATGCGGTCAAAGTCAAACCGCGAACCAAGTAGAGCTGCAAATTCGATAAAGCAACAGGCTGTGCCGTATAGTAATGGCCAAACACTGGAGAGCCTTGCCCAGTTATATAAATCATTGACACTGGTCAAAATCACACTCTCAGAAATATCGGCAGTCACTTCTGGGCGTTGGGGCGGGTTGATCAGTTTCGTGACATCCATCGCAGTTCCTTAATTTAACTTAGACTTGCTCTCGCCATTATAAACGCTCTTTTAGAACTAGACGATTAGCACAAAGAGCCCAATGAATTTGGCTCAAAAAAGTTTCGGCAGGGATGCCATTGCCGAGCTTTAGCACCAAAAGCCCAGCCAAACCCACAGGTATTAGGGCATCAACTACCCCATAATTACCGACAACACCATGGCGCATATCCTGAGCAAGTATGACCCAAGCACTTTCTGACCAACGGCTGATTGCCAAAAACTCACGCTCCCAAGTAGCATAGGCACCAAAGCTGTCCACAATCATCGCAAATAGTGGTGAGGCGGAGGGCAATTCACCACCCTGAGCACGCAGGTTTTCGAGGTGCAGTTCATAGAGGTGTAGCTGTTGATAATCTCGCGTTACGGCCTGTTTAAGCTCTTGGAATAGCTCAGAGTGGGCTTGGTCAGCTATTAACAGCTCTCGTAAGTGAAGATTTTGCTCATTGACACGGCGCACACAAACTTCATACTCAGTAATTTGTTGGGCAAGCACGTCTTCAGGAATACCCACTAATCCGGTGAGTGCAAATGACTTGACAGAGTGGTGATACAACCGATTCATCGCACGCTCGTGAAGGTAACCCGCAAGCTCTGACCGGGTTGTACCTCACTAATGAGGACGGTTTGACCTTGTTGTTGACGGCGTTGTAATTCTTGATAGATCGCTTTTGATTGTGACCGTTGGGTCGCCCGAGCGAAGGGATTAGCCTCAACGGCTTGACTGTAATAGGGATTGTAGTAACCTAAATGCCCAATCAAATAATTGGTCGCATTGATTAAATCAGCGGTTTGTTGATAACGATTACGCGAAGACCTTGCTGGATCATTGCCGATACTCGCTAGGTCTTCGACGCGAGCTGGGAGTAAATCAGTTTCACCTTCGACCAAGTAGGCGCGTCCTGGGCTGAGTAATCGGGTCAAAATAAACCGTCCAGATGCTGCATTTTCGCTAATAAAATAACCAACGAGTTTAGCATTAGTGAGGCGACGACCATTAAATTGACCCGAGACAGGAATCGTTGTGGTCACACCGGGACTCAGCAGCAAAGATTGATTGCCTAGCACCTGAAAGGTACTCATACCCGTCAGTAATTGTTCGTGATCAAAACTATCAGGGTCATGACTATTATCTACAGCATAATTATCAAGATTGGGTAAAAGATCTTTTGCCCCTGGTTTAGTGGGCGTTACTTTGGGAGGTACGGTTTTTTTTGGTAGCGCGTAGGCATCAAGCGTCGGTAATCCCCAAGCTGGAGCCATCATCAGGTTTAGGACTAGGGTCAATCCTGCACTCAGCCAGAGATTGTTCATGGGAGATAATTTTCCAGGCAGCTACTCTGATTATAGAACCGACTACTCAGACTCAAAAACCCATTGCCCTAGTTCAAACTGGTTGTAGGGTGGCGGCTTCTTCCAAAAATTCATCGGCATTTTCGATGAAATCACATTGGGTACACTGGGCAATATCTTCGGTGCGTTTACGCGGCTTAAAAACCACAATCGCACCACATTTGGGGCAGGGTTTAGCTAGAGGCCGCTGCCACAGCGAAAAGTCACACACAGGATAGGTACTACAGCCATAAAAGATACGTCCAAAGCGAGATTTACGCTCGACAATGTCACCTTTATGGCATTTGGTACACGTAACCCCAGTTTTTTTGAGTAAACGACGTTTCGCTGAACACTCCAGACATTTGAGATATTCACCATAGGGGCCAAAGACGGCAAACATCGGTTCGTGACCGCATTCGGTACAGCTCTCACCGGGCACTGGGCGTTCTTTGGGCGCAGGAATATTTTCCTTGGTCAAGGGATGGGTGTGTTTACAGGCCGGGTAGCCCGAGCAGCCCAAGAAATTGCCATACTTACTGGACTTTTGCGCCATCGGTGAGCCACATTCTTCACACAAATAATTGGTGATGATTAAGACGCGATCCATCTCCGTAGTGGCAGCGTTAAGAGTTTTGAGAAAGGGTTGATAAAACTCATCTAAGGTCTGTGTCCAACTGCGTTCTCCGCGTTCAATAGCATCGAGCTGTGACTCCATTTGTGCTGTGAAATCAGTATCGACAATATCCGGGAAATATTGGGTCATCTGTTCGTTGACCGTCGTCCCCAAGGGAGTGGGTTGCAGAGCCTTGACGACCTTGACCACATAGCCCCGGTCGACAATCGTCGAAATCGTCGGCGCGTAGGTACTCGGTCGTCCGATGCCCAATTCTTCAAGGGTTTTGACCAGGGTCGCCTCAGAGTAATAGGGCGGCGGCTGAGTAAAGTGCTGTTTGGGCAAAAAACTCTGGAAGACGAGTACTTCGGCTTGGGTCATCTCCGGTAGGGTTTGGCTATCGTCGCTACTTCCGTCTTCTTTGGCCTCTTCGTAAACCCGGGTATAGCCATCAAATATCGTCTGGGTATCCGAGCAGCGGAAAAGACCTTTTTTCTGACCCGTGGCCTCAATCTCGACAGTGCGCGTGGCAAGCACTTGTGCCGCCATCTGAGAACCGACAAAGCGTTGCCAAATCAGGCGATAGAGTTTGTATTGTTCGGCAGTGAGATGGGGTTTGAGACTATCGGGTGAACGCTGCACATCAGTCGGACGAATGGCTTCGTGGGCATCTTGTCCGCCCTTAGCCGCTTTACCTTTGCGTACTTGGGCTGGCAAATATTTTTTGCCGTAACTGGTTTCAATAAAACTAATCACGGTGTCCTGCGCTTCTTGGGCAACCCGAGTCGAGTCTGTGCGCATGTAGGTAATCAAGCCGACTGGCCCTTCGCTACCTAGCTCAATGCCCTCATAAAGCTCTTGGGCGATTTTCATGGTGCGTTTGACGGCAAAACCTAAGGCTCCTGCTGCTTCACGCTGTAAGGTCGAGGTAATAAAGGGCGATGAGGGTTCTTTTTTGCGCTCTTTAGTTTTGACAGACTGCACCACATAGGTCGCCCCAGTCAGATTTTGCTCAATTAGAGCCACGTCAGCTTGGACATTAAGCTCAACCTTTTTGTTATCCCATTTGACGAGTTCGGCATTAAAGAGTTTTTTCTGGGTTTGTTTGTGTAGCTGTACCTGAAACGTCCAATATTCGTGGCTGACAAAGGCCACAACTTCTTGACCACGCTCACATACTAAACGCAGGGCTACGGATTGTACGCGCCCTGCCGAGAGTCCGCGTTGAATTTTTTTCCAGAGTAAAGGTGAGATTTTGTAGCCGACTAAGCGGTCTAAAACCCGCCGCGCCTGCTGGGCATCAACCCGATTGATGTCAATGGGACGCGGGTTAGCCACGGCTCGACGCACGGCATCTTGGGTAATTTCATGAAATTCAATACGCTTCATCCGCTCGGGCGGTACATCTAATAGCTGAGATAAGTGCCAAGCAATCGCTTCACCTTCACGATCCGGGTCAGGCGCGAGATAGACCGTGGTCGCACCCTCTGCCGAGTCATGCAGCTCTTTAACAATATCTTCTTTGCGCGGAATGATTTCATAGTCGGGGCGGAAATTATCATTGACATCCACACCGATTTTTTTCTGCGGCAGATCGCGTACATGGCCTGCCGAGGCCTTGACAATATAGCCTTTGCCCAAAATTTTACTAATGGTTTTGGCTTTGGCAGGGGATTCAACAATAACGAGGGTCTTACTCATGAAGCAACAGATGAGACTTCCCCATTATTAGCACGTCTTGTCAAGTCCTTGAGACCAAGCCCACCGAACTACTTTGGCGTATACTCCTTCTGTGTCCGCCAAAACAGCCCTGTAAATGGCCTAAAACTTCAGCCAATTTGCTGACAGATAACTAAGGTTTTTGCAGCGGTGACAGCCCAATCAAAGGTTTGTGCCTGCACTAACCCCTGTTGTTCTAAGTGATGACAATAGCTGCTATCACCTAGTACCTTTTGGATAACGCTCACTAAATCGGCTACCGAAAGCGGCTCAAAATAAGCCACCGCTTTACCACCGACTTCGGGCAAAGACGTACTATTGGCACTAATGACCGCTGTCCCACAAGCCATTGCTTCAAGCAGTGGCAAGCCAAATCCTTCATACAAACTCGGGTAAATAAAAGCTTTTGCCCTTTGATACAAACTCGGCAACTGCTCATAACTAACATAATCAAGCCACCTGACCCGCGTACCCAAAGGGGCGGCAAGAGCCTGAAGCTCTGGGGTATAACGCGGGTCAAAGCGCCCACCGAGCCATAATTCCCCCTCCCACTCCCGACTCAGTTGCCCAAAGGCTGTAATCAGGGTCTTCAAGTTTTTGTGGGGTTCATGCGCGCCCACATAGAGTAAATAAGGCCGGGGTAAACTATCAATAACTCCCGGCGAAAAATGACTGTGATCATAGGCTAGGGGAATAACTGTAATTTTTTCGGGATCAAGTTGATAATATTTGATTAAATCACGTTTAGTTTGTTGAGAATTACAAATAATATGCTGAGAAGACCTGAGGGATAAAGGCACCCAGTATTGAAAGTAAGCCTTTTTTTTGGGATACCACTGTGGATAGACTAAAGGAATCACATCATGGGCCATCGTAACCTGCGGTAAATAACTCCAACCACTCTCGGGTACTGGATGAAAAATCACATCGCCTACCTGGGCATGACGTAACCAATGGCTTTGATTCCAAAGTAGACGGGTCAGATGATTAGTTGGTGGGATCGGTTGATAGGGTTCACAACCCTGCCAGCCTTGCGGTAAATAGGCGACCATATCCGGTGCGAGGTATTGCCAATGATGCAATAAATTACGGCAATAGGTCGCAATCCCAGTTTGAGGAAGCTGAAGATAACTGCCATTGAAAAGTAAACGCATCAACCTGCTACAACTTCCGGCTCCCGCACGTAGGAGTTTGACCAGCCCGGAGCTTGAAGTTTGAGGTCACTGAGGTTGAGCACTTGCCATTGCCCTTGAGCATTTTGATTGACAAATACTTTAAGTTTGACTGGGCCATCAATGGTGTACTGAAAACCCTTGCCTTGCCAAGCATCACCGGTCGAAACCACAAAACCGCGTTCCACTTCGGCATAAGGTTTGAGGTTGACCCTCGGAAACTCGCGCATGAGCTGTTTGGCAGGCGATGAGAGGAAGGGTGTGGTCCAAGCAGGGGCTTGATCACCACGCAGCAGCGCCACTAAGGCAGCGTACAGAGCATTACCAGCTTCATTGAGGATTTCTTTATTAACTAACTGATAGCCCTTAGCCGTCCATTGCCAGAGCGAGCGTTCGCTGACCAGACCACAACTATCACAGGCTGCCATGATATGTTCGGGATCAAGGGCGAGGGTATCGAGCTTGAGGCTCGCAGTTTGCCCAATAAACTCACTGCTACCAAAGGCTTCAAGCATATCTAAAGGCAGATATTTAGAAGTTTTATCGAGCAGATTAGGTCCTATTTGCTGATAGATCTTCAAAAAAGGCGCAGTGTCTTCAAGTTGGCGAGTTTTACCATTGATAATCAAAAAACCAGGTAAGTGGCGGGCATTCGTAATCTGCGCTTGCCACTCGGTTTCGTAGTTATTGAGTGCTAAGACATTGGTGCCTTCTTGCCAAAGGGTGAGGTAGCGGGTATCAAATTCATTTTCTGCGACACTCGCTTGAATCAAGGCTCCATCACGGCCTAGGGACGTATAGGTAAACTGAAAGCGTTGATCATTGGCTAAGTCACTAAGTTTACTAATTAACCGCTCACGGTCACGGGGCAATTTCACCAGTAATTTGAGATAGGTTCCCAACAAAGGTGCGAGTTCTTGGCGTTGGTTGGTAATAAACAGATCAGCTCGTGCTAACGCCGGGCCGTTCCCACTCTGAATCGCGGCTTGATAGGTGTCGAGTTGGGCGGCATAATCCGCAAAGTAAGTTTTTAATTCAACTTGAGCGGCAGTAACTTGGGAGAGTTCTTGGGGGGTTGGTTCCGGAAAAATAGTAAACCAGCCAGCCACAAGACCTCCGGTGGCGAGGATAAACACTGTCACCCACGCCAAAGGGCGATTGCGGGCAGGACGATGCACTGAGGTCATATCTGAAGTAGGGGCAATGGAGAGGAAAACTAATCTTCAATCGTGCCGTGGGCGGAGCCGTTACCGGTGTAATGTACCGAGTTATAAAACCCGCCTCGGGTCGTAAAATAAAACACTGTGGGCACAAACAATGCCGTCAATACTAAAATCACTTCTTTAACCAACATAGGCACACCTTGGGGCGAATACTTCCAGTAAAGCATATCTATCTGCGAGAGAGTACACCTGCTAGACCTGTTAGGGTTGGCGGTGGCAGAACGTCACTCAGCTTCACCTTGACCGTTATACTAAGTTAATTTCGCTGCAAGATTTGGTCGTGAAAACCCGTTCTCCTCGCATTGGTATCTCTTTGAGTTTTATGTATCCGGATCAGCAACGCCCGCTGTTTCGGGGTAAGACCTTGCAATATTTTGAGGAACGCTTAATTTTGTCGGTTGCGCGCAGTGGCGCGATTCCCATACCACTGGTCGATCTCAAAACTGCAGTAGGTGCCGAACTCGTCTTAGACGGGATTGACGGCGTGCTATTTTCTGGTGGCGCCGATATTAGTCCTCAGCATTATGGTGAAGAGCCGCTCGAACCGCGTTGGCAAGGTGATGCTGTACGCGATGCCTACGAGTTACGTCTGGTCAAAGCCGCTCGGCAGCTGCATTTACCGATGTTGGGCATTTGTCGTGGGGCGCAACTGCTCAATGTGGCTTTGGGTAGAACTATGTATCAAGACATCAACACCCAAGTCGCTGATACCCTCTTGCACCGTTGCCCCGACCGCTATGACCAACAAGAACATCCCGTGGTTCTCAAGTCAGATTCGTGGCTCAGTAGTTTGTACCCCGAACCAGAGATTTTGGTCAATACCGTGCATCATCAGGCTGTCAAAAACCTAGCGCCGGGTTTGATGGCAACTGCCCATGCGCCCGATGGGGTTTTGGAGTCATTTGAGCGGGTTACCGAGATGGAATGGATTGTCGGCATTCAGTGGCATCCCGAATGGCTCGATGGGCAGCCAGATACGCTCCATCGTGCGGATGGTGACCGCATTTTTACAGCCTTTACCCAAATTTGTGTTGAACGAATCCTAACTCTAGCGCGGTAAATCTTAGATGCTTTCCCTCAAAAATCAGACAGTCTTAATTACAGGGGCTAGTGCTGGCATTGGTGCGGCCTGCGCTGTAGCCTGCGCCCAAGCGGGAGCGCGGCTGATCCTCTGTGCGCGACGCTTAGAACCGTTGCAAACCCTAGCGACTGAGCTAGGTCAAACCTATGGCACAGCCAGTCACATACTTCTGCTCGATGTCAGAGATAAACAGCAAGTACAAGCTGTGCTGGGTAACTTACCCGAGTCTTGGCAAACTATCGATATTTTAATCAATAATGCTGGCTTAAGTCGTGGCTTAAATAAACTCCAAACTGGCGAATTTGAGGATTGGGAAGAGATGATTGATACTAATCTCAAAGGATTACTTTATGTGACCCGCATACTCTTACCTGGCATGATCGCGCGCGGACGGGGTCATATCGTCAATCTCGGTTCGCTCGCGGGTCATCAAACCTATCCCGCTGGCAATGTCTACTGTGCTACCAAAGCCGCCGTGCGCATTTTGAGCGAGGGCTTAAAGCAAGATTTGCACGGTACACCGATTCGTGTGACCTCCGTTGATCCAGGTTTGGTCGCCACAGAGTTTAGTCAGGTGCGCTTCCGAGGTGATGATATCCGAGCTGCGCAAGTTTATGCAGGTATGACACCTTTGAGCGCGCAAGATGTGGCAGAAATCATTCTTTTCTGTATCACACGTCCGGTTCATGTAAATATTAACGAGGTGTTAGTGATGCCGACAGACCAATCGGGGTCAACGCTCGTCCATCGGCAGTAAAAGGGGCAAAGTTTTGGCAGTCAGCCTACGTAGTTATGTTTATCTCGATACCTTACAAGCGCAACATGCGGCATTTCTAGGCACTATCGCTGCTGGTTTTTTGCCATTACCTGGTGATGCCTCCCTATGGATTGAGATCTCGCCTGGGATTGAAATCAATCGCATTACCGATATCGCTCTCAAATCCGCTTCGGTGCGCCCTGGTCTTCAAATTGTTGAGCGGCTCTATGGTCTACTCGAGATTCATGCCAATAACCAAGGCTCAGTCAAAACTGCCGGTCAAGCGGTTCTGGATTTTTTGGGTCTTAAGGTACAAGACCGCCTCCGACCGCGCGTGGTCTCCAGCCAAGTTATTCGTAATATCGACTCCCATCAAGCCCAGATGATCAACCGGATGCGTAAGGGCATGATGCTGATCGGCGGTCAATCACTCTACGTAATGGAAGTAGAACCCGCCGCCTACGCCGCCCTTGCCGCGAATGAAGCCGAAAAAGCTGCTCAAATTAATATCCTAGAAACCTTTACCTTTGGCAGTTTTGGGCGTTTATATCTAGGCGGGCCAGAGCGCGAAATCGTGGTTGCCAGTAAAGCGGTTCTCGAAGCGATGGAAAATGTGACCGGGCGCGATCATCCTAATGCGCAACGTCAAGAGTAGGGACACGCCCATAAATTGCTTGAGCTGCGCCAATCTGCCAAGCCCAAAGCTGATCGCCATAGGAAAAATGCCACCATTCCTGGGGATGACGGGCAAAGCCAGCCTGGTGCATCGCTTGGTTGAGGATTGTGCGACGGTGATGCAGGGCTAGGTCTTGGGTCACAAAATAATCAGGGTACGAACGCTCAGAGACTTCATCAATGGGTGAACCTAGATCTAATTCTCGCCCTAGGCTATCTTCGAGGGTCACATCTAAGGCTCCACCTGTACTGTGGGGCGGCGGCGTGGCAGGCTCAAGACTGGGAACTGCCCAAAATTGATAGACTTGACTGTAGAGCTGTTCTCGTTGCGCGCTAGTCAAGGTTGCTAATTGCCAACCTTGCGCCTGAAGTTGCTGGTCAAAGGTCCACTGCACCATAAATTGCTGTACGGCTACGGGACGATAACCATCAAAAATTCGCATCCGCCACTCTGGATACCGACGCTGCAAAAAAAATTGGGCTTGGGCTAACCGAGCTACGACGCTTGAGCGCAACATAAACGGTGAAGCTGCACCATAGGGCGCACCGAGCTGTTGGTAAGCATGGGGCGTTTGACGAGAAAATTGAACTGGTAGGGCGATCATAGGCTCGCCACATTCAGTGATTGGGATGTGTTGGTAAGGCTTCACCCGCGCGGGCTCACGAGTTCGCGGCGTTTACCACCGGGCTGATTGGGATAACGAATGCGCCGATGATTAGTTTCTTTCCAGACTTTGATAAATGTACAGGCAATCGTATCGAGTTCCGTTGCCTTGAGACCCGAATCAATCAATTGTCGTTCGTCCCAGCGAGCTTGCAAAATCCGCCGCACTAACGCAAAAGGATCGGTTTTGGCATCCAGATTAAGAGAACGTAAGGCCGCTTCACAGGCATCTGCCAACATCACCAACCCCGTCTCCCGCGACTGGGGAATGGGTCCTGCATACTGAAAATCTTCGTCACGGACTTCCCGTTCATGTAGCTGCTTGGCTTGATGCAAAAAGTAAGCAATCCGAATCGTACCTTGATGTTCGGGAATAAAGTTTTGAATCACTTTAGGTAGTTTATATTTTTGTGCCATAGCCAAGCCATCAGCTACATGATCACGGATTAACTGCGCCGATAGCCAGGGGTCGTCGAGCTGATCGTGAGGATTAACTAATCCCATCTGATTTTCAATAAAGTATTGTGGACGGCGCATCTTACCGATATCGTGATAAAGGGTGCCGGCACGCACTAAGTCGGCATTATCCCCTAATACTTGAGCTGCTGCCGTGGCCAAATTTGCCACAAACAAAGTGTGCTGATAGGTGCCGGGTGCCTCGGTCATCAATTTTTTCAGGAGTCCCGTATTGGGATTAGACAGCTCTGCCAGACGCACAGGCGTTACCACATCAAAAATTGTTTCGAGATAGGGACTCAAGCCCAAAGCCACGATGCTCCAGAGCAAGCCCCCTGCTCCGTAGAGAAGCGACATCAGCAGGAGTTTGGGACTCAGTGCCGCCCAGCCATTGATCACCAAAACCCACAGTAAATGCGCCACCGCTTGTAATAAGGCAATGCCCGCCCCCGCCAAAGCAATCTGAGCCCGTGAACGCAAACGATCTACGAGTAAAGCCGCTGCAATGCCGCCAACCAACACGGGTAATAAATGTGCCCGACCATGAATCAAACTCCAGCCATAAAGCAACGCTGGGGTCAAACAAACAACCGTCAATAAGCCCAGCCGTGAACCGTAATAACTACCCACCAGTAGCCCTAGCAGTACCAAAGGCATGAACTGTGTCCAAGCGTGAGGAATAAATATTCCCAAAAGTGCCGTCAATACCGCTAAGGTCGTCAATAAACCAATATCCTGTAAGCGCAAGTCAGCCTTAAGTAACTTTTGACCAATGGCAAATCCCGTCAGAGCTAAGCCCAATAAACCAGCTAAAACCGCAAGTCCAGGCCAATTAACCCCACGGCGGGTCAGGTCTAATTTATCGAGCATATTAAATAGCCGCGGCGTGATAAGTTGGCCTTTTTCGATCAGGAGTTGGCCTTGCTTGATTGGGATAATCACCGGGCTGACCGTAGCTGCTTTAGATTCGGTTGCCATCATCGTGGCGAAGCGGTCTATTCTAAGATTGGGTTCTAAAACACTATCCACTAAGTCACTGACTAATTGCCGTTGGCTGCCTTTGATACTAGGTGTGATCAGGGCATTGATCCCCCGGCGGCGTAATTCATCAGGTAAACCAGGCATGATCCCCACAGCTAACAGTTGGTTGCACACCCGTTTACTCTCTTGGCGCAATTGTTGCCACTCTGATTTAGTGAGTGTGAGTAAGCCGTGATAAAAATCTGGCAGAGCTGTCAATAGATTTTGGGTTGCGGCATAGCGGCTACGGGCTTTTTCGATCTGTGAGGTCGTGAGAGCAATTTGATTTTTAGTAGGCCGTTTTTTTAACCATTTTTGATAGCTCTGGCGCAAGGGTGAATCAGCGGGGGTGACGGGTTGGGTCTGTTGCACAACTTGCCACTGGATGCTGTCTAAGGCCTGTAACTGGCGTTGTTGGTCAATAGAAAAACTTGTGCCACTAATAAAAGGAAAGGTTCCTAGGCTGAGAATTAGGCCATCACCATCTTGAAGTAAACCTTCTAGACGTTGGCGCATACGTCCATTGCGGTCTTCTAGACTCTGGAAAATTTGGATACTTTGCTGACGAATATTCTCGCGGGCAGACTCCGTTGCCTCCTGATCGGTGAGCATCGCGTCGGTCGGAGCCAAAATGTTTGTGTCAGCTAGCGTACCCATTATCAGATGGGGTTCGTTATAGAGCCGTACACCGAGAACCAAAATCAAAAGGGTGAAGGTCAACAGCACTAAGCCTAAAACCCGCCACCACCCGGCTTTTTGCGGTATCAATGTGTTCATGCCCAGCCCGCGAGCTTGGATTGACCCCCGACATTGAGGGTCTGAACCTGAATTATAGCAGGGCGGTTTTTTGTAGGCTAGTAGCTGATTCTTTAGTCAAAAAGTAGCGAAGATCGCCACACAAGTTGGCTTGAGCCGCTAAAGTATGATTACTTCATCTCAAAGAGGATGACGGTGAGAGGTTACCCGTGTTCCCTAACCCAAGTTTTTGATACCCAGGCCGGGTTTGAATGCTTCTGGCAAGGTCTCAAACGACTTGCCATTCCCAAAGCTTCTGCTCTCTACCATGGACGCACCCGCCGTTTTCGGGTAGATTACCCCTGCTGCGATCTCAGCCAAGCTCAAGCCATTGAAGCCTTAACCACCCTGGCATTACACCTAGAACAGCAAGCCCTTGCCCTTGAAGCACTTGTGGATAGCGATACTTATTTGCGGCGCTTTGAAGAGTGAAAAGCCGGAACGCTTTAGCTTGTGGCGCGGACGGCGGCTAATTGGGTCATGACCTGATTGGATCGCTGAATAAAGGCTTGTAGGGAATCGGCATCAAAGGGTTTTTGGGACATCAGTGCCAAGTCATAAATTTGTTGACAGAGGACAGCCACCAAATCAGGATCTTGCCCAGAGTCAGCGAGATGCTGGATATTTTGGATCAAGGGGTTGGTGGTATTGAGTAGCAGGGTGTGTTCATCCAAGAAATCGGCATTTTTTTGTTGACTAAAGGCCATCATTTCTTTGAGACGGCGCAATTGTTCGGGCAACAGGACAACAGCGGGAATATTCGCTGATTTGAGTGCTTCGGTACGCAGGGTCAGTTTCGGTAACTTTAAAGCACTGATAAACAGATCTTTGAGCGTTTCGCTGCGGGTCTTTTGGGTACGCGGGTCAATCAATTCCGCAGCTTTATCCTGGGTCAAGAGATTTTCATCTAGATCGGCATCAACCCGACCAAATTTAATTTCGGGATATTTTGTCTCCAGAAATTGTACGAAATGCGTATCAATAAAAGCATCAAGTACTAAAACATCAATTTCCTGGTCACTTAGCAACTCGATATAGCTAGATTGATTGACAGTATCGGTTGTGTAGTAAACATTTTTATCGGTTTTGGCTTGATTTTTTTCTTGATACTCGCTCAGCGTCACATAGCCATTAGAGGTGAGCTTGTAGATAAGGATGTCTTTAGCTTGCTCATAAAATTTATCGTTATTCATCGCGCCAAATTTCACAAAAACGCTGATGTCAGGCCAACATTTGAGATAGGTTTCCTTTTGGTTGGTGTACATTTCCTTGAGTCGGTCTGCCACTTTTTTAGAGATAAAATCAGAGATACGGCGAACTGTGCGGTCGCCTTGTAAATAGCTGCGTGAGACATTGAGCGGAATATCTGGACTATCAATAGCCCCACGCAAGGGGGTCAAAAAGCGGGGAATAATTTCTTCACAGTTATCACTGACAAATACTTGGTTACAAAAAAGTTTGATCTGCCCTTTAGTCAAATCCATATCCTGAGCTAGCTTGGGGAAATAGAGAATGCCTTGGAGCAAGAAGGGATAATCGGTATTAAGATGAATCCAAAACAATGGGTCTTCTTGATAGGGATGCATATAACGATAAAACTCTAAATAGTCTTCATCAGTCAGACTTGCGGGCGATTGTTTCCAAAGCGGTGTTTGTTTATTCGCTACTTCATCATTAAAATAAATGGGAATTGGCAGGTAATCACAGTATTTGCGGATGATATTTTGTAAGGTCGTTTCATCGGAAAATTCTTCGGCATCAGCACTTAAATAGAGTGTGATTTCGGTGCCACGGGTGGTGCGCGACGAGTTTTCGAGAGTAAAGGCGGTACTACCATCACAACGCCAACGCACAGCTTGGCTGTCGGCTTGATAACTCAAGGTATCAATTTCAACGCGATCTGCCACCATAAAAGCTGAATAGAAGCCAAGACCAAAATGTCCAATGATTTGATTATCGGTACTGCCTGCAAATTTTTTGGCAAACTCTTCGGCACTCGAAAAAGCCACTTGATTGATATATTTTTTGACTTCATCAGCACTCATGCCGAGACCATTATCTGTGATGGTGATCATGCGGCCTTCTTTATCGAGCTTGACGCGGATAGCATAGACTTCATCGATGCTCTGAAAATCGCCGGAATAGGCCAACATTTTGAGTTTGGTTGTGGCATCAAAGCCATTAGAAATCAACTCGCGTAAAAAGATATCGCGTTCTGAATAGAGTGACTTTTTGATAATCGGAAAGATATTTTCGGTATGAACCGTAATGTTACCTTTTTCTAAAACGTTGCTTGGTTCTGACATGTGCTGCTCTCTAACTCAACCCGTTAACCATGATAAACCATCTACCGCGCTTCGTCCGCTGTAAAGCCGAGGAGGATTTCCCCTGTGAGCCAGAGCAGGATATGCTGAGGCTATACTTTACCCCAATAATTTAGTGTCCGTGTTTACGCCTCCTTTAGACCCTTTTTTTAGTGATACGGCAGGCGAGATTTCTCTATATCAAGGCGATACCCTAAAACTTTTGCCACAGATCACGGAGGCCAGTGTGGATTTAATTTTTGTTGATCCCCCTTATTTTCTCTCCAATGATGGCATCACCTGTCAGTCGGGCAAGATGGTCAGTGTAAATAAGGGCAAATGGGATCAAGCCTCTACACCCCAACAGATGCACGACTTTAATTTAGTTTGGTTAGAGCAATGCCAGCGTATCCTCAAGCCCAATGGTACTATTTGGATTACCGGAACCTTACATAATATTTACAGTGTGGGCTTTGCCTTACAAACACTCGGCTACAAAATTTTGAATGATATTGCTTGGTATAAGATCAACCCGCCACCTAACTTATCCTGTCGTTATTTTACCCATGGCACTGAGACGATTCTTTGGGCTAAACGTGATGCTAAAGCCCGTCATCTATTTCATTATGAACAAATGAAAGCAGACAACAATAATAAACAGATGCAATCACTATGGAAAATTTTACCGCCTAAAAATCATGAAAAGAAATATGGTAAACACCCCACCCAAAAACCAGAAGCACTCCTCGAACGCATTCTTACCGCCTCATCCAATCCGGGTGATCTGGTGCTCGACCCTTTTTGTGGCAGTGGCACGACGGGGGTGGTGTGTACCCGGCTGGGGCGGCATTTTGTGGGCTTGGAGCTGGAAAAGGCATATTTGGAGATTGCTGTGCAACGCTTGACGGATACGCCACTTCAGACTTGAGGGCTTTCTTCTGTCACAAAAATTTGTCAAGATAGGCAAGTTCACGCGAGAGTAACGCTGATGAATTGGTGGCAGGCAATTATTTTAGGTCTGGTGCAAGGCATCACCGAGTTTTTACCCATTAGTAGTACTGCTCACCTCAAGGTAA
Organism: Gloeobacterales cyanobacterium; assembly: GCA_038226175.1. Lineage (GTDB taxonomy): Bacteria > Cyanobacteriota > Cyanobacteriia > Gloeobacterales > Anthocerotibacteraceae > JBBRQP01. Next base: position 41,537 of record JBBRQP010000001.1, on the reverse strand, counting down.
TCCCGGTGATCCTAGGCTGGGGTGATCCGGGTGTAGCCTTTACGGCGGTCATTCAGTTGGGCAGTCTTGCAGCAGTACTAACCTATTTTGCGGGTGATTTGTGGCAGATTGCGCAAGGTGCGTGGACGGGATTTCGGACAAAAGATACCAAACGCCTGGAAGTACGTTTATTTTGGTCATTATTATTAGGAACGCTGCCGATTTCGATTATTGGCTTGGCCTTAAAGCCGATCTTGGAGCGGGATGATTCTCCTTTTCGGAGTTTGACGGTGATTGGTATTGCCGCGATTGTGATGGCAGTTTTGCTGGGTATCGCTGAGGTGGTGGGCAAACGCGAGCGTCCTTTTGAAAAGATCAAGGTTATAGATGGCATTTTGATTGGCCTCGGTCAAACTCTAGCCCTGGTTCCTGGTGTTTCGCGCTCAGGTTCGACATTGACGACGGCTCTTTTTTTGGGACTCAAGCGCGCGGACGCGGCACGATTCTCTTTTTTGTTAGGCATTCCAGCTATTTTCCTAAGTGGTATTTTGGAACTCAAAACTTTTTATGATTGTCGTAAACCTGTAGAAGAGCTGACGGGTAAAGCATTTGAGCTGTGCAGTACGGTGAGTAATACTAGTTGGGCTGTATTAGGTGTTGGGGTTATTTCTTCGACGATATTTAGTTATGTTGCTATTGCTTGGTTACTCAACTTTTTGAAGACCCAAAATACTTATGTGTTTATTGGCTATCGGTTATTGTTTGGGATTGGTTTGCTGCTGTGGGCTAGTCAGCATTGATGGATTGCAGTAAGTATCATTACATTGAATCGTGGCTTTTTCATCCCGCCCCAGATCAATTAGGATATCCGTATCAATAATAATTAGCTCCATACTATTTTCTCCATTCAGTCTCACGTGCGCGACGAATCCAGTCGGTGCTATCTTTCAAGTCATTACGGTCTTGCCAAATACCTATAAAATTCTCCTTGCATACATCAAATATGTTACTTTCAGGTAACTGTGACTGATGATAACGTTGACGTATAAATGCAATAAAATCTATCACTTGGCGTTGGCCTTTAAGTGGCAGAGATAGGATTTCACGTAAGATATCCTCATGGGTCATCGGTCTTTTGCCATTGTTTACTCTCTTGATACTAACGTACCTATCCACTTTTCTGTGAACGCAGAAAAACAAGATATTAATTTTTTGATAGCAAAAGTTCATTGGTACTGCTCAATGACAACAAGCTGACCCATTGACTCAAGTTCGATGTCAGGGTGAAGACTGCCATCACGCAAGTATATACTGATCTTAAGATTTATCGTTTCTTAGATATGGCTTGAGGCCACCAATCTTTGAAGATGAATGTGATGAATCAGCTATCGGCTCTACTCTCAACGAAATGATCTGCGCAACAGCTTCAGAGAACTGTGCGATTGAACCGGCATCAGCAGACTGACCATTTCACTTTGTAGGTGAGCGAACCGATGTAAACCTGAATAAGTAACTCGAGGACTAGTGAGCGCATTAAACGCTTCAATGGAGAAATCGTGCTCAATCCATCTTATTTTATAGCCATCAAATCCGTGGAGACTTAGAATCTCTGCAAGGGTTGATCGAATTTGAGTTAGAAATTCATCTATGCTTGCTTGTCCAGTTAGTAATGATTCAAATTTATCCGAAGGGAATATACCCCAGCTCTCCCAGTCATCAAACCAACGAACTTCATAAAAAATTTGGTCAGAGCTGCGATGCAAAAGGAGCTGATGTTCACCAGGTTCGTCCATGAACACCACCATAGCAGAACCAGCGCCCTTACTAAGTTCGAGGGCAGCATCGGCAAGTTCACCAAGGGAATCATGAAGGTATGAGGCTGTTACCGAGACAGATATTTCCCCATTGTTGATGATTCCATCAGCCCAGCCAGAGTTCAGAACTTGATAAGTGAAGCGAAACATACGTAACAATATAGCAATAACTAAATAGCAATAACTAATAGTGTCTCATTTGAAATGTAATCGATACCTCATATTTTCTTAGCTACAGTAGGATGTGGCACATGCAAAAGCTCTACAAACTATTTTCAGATTCCTGTAAGGTCTTGAGGTCTTCCTGAAACTCATCTACACCATAGCGGACATAGATATCTCGATGCGCCAGCAGTTTCTGGAACTGTAACCGATGCATCCCCATAAACTCACTAGCCTTCCCCAAACTAATCTTATCTTGGCGAAACAACATAAGGACAATTTCCAAAAATAACTCGTTTTCTGATAAATTACTGGCTCTTACGAGGTCGTCAGAAATTATCAAGCTCATGATTATCTCTCCAACTCTTAAATCTAATACTCATATCGTAGCAGCGAAAATAAAGATCCGTCAGGCTTACGTGAAAAGTCTAGTTTCTATGACAGCGCAGTCTAACACTACTTTGTTGCGGATCGGACAGAGTTCCAGGTTCTGCCGCTTAGTATCCCAGTGTTTTTAGCTATGGCTATGTCTTTTAGAATTAGTAAAAAATTACATACTCAGTCAATTTTAAGCAAGTTCACATTAATCTAAAATAGTCCTGTCTACACGCACATCAATCCCAACCGCTGCACAAAACTCGTCACAGTATTCTCTAATAGCCAAGTAATCGTCATCGGCCCGACCCCGCCCGGAACTGGCGTCAACCATCCCGCCACCTCTGCCACTTGCGTAAACGCCACATCGCCTACCAGCCGATTTTTACCCTCAGCTGTCACCACCCGATTGGTGCCCACATCAATCACAACCGCCCCCGCTTTGACCATCGAGGCGGTAATTAAATCAGGCCGACCCACCGCTGCAATCAGGATATCCGCCTGTCGTGTAATATTAGCCAAATCATGGGTACGAGAATGCGCTTGTGTCACCGTACAATCCTGTTCGAGCAAGAGTAAAGCTAAGGGTTTACCCACCAAAATCGAACGTCCGACTACAACGGCATGGGCACCCGCCAGCGTAATCGGCAACTGAGCCAACAGATGCATCACACCAGCTGGTGTACAACTACGTAAACCCACTTCACCACGTACCAACCTGCCCAAATTAACTGGATGTAACCCATCCACATCTTTATCCGGGTCGATCAGATTGAGCAGTTCATCTTTTTGTAAATGCTCCGGTACTGGTAATTGTAGTAAAATTCCATCCACTAGTGGATTTTGATTAAGCTCCTGAATAAGTGATGCCAACTCTAGTTGCGAAGTGGTAGCAGGTAGATGATAGGGCAACGAAACAATTCCTACTTTGTGAGCCGCTTGTTCTTTATTGCGGACGTAAGTTTGGCTTGCTGGATTTTCACCCACCAAAATTACCGCAAGCCCCGGAGCGCGTCCAGCTTTTATCCTAAGTTGAGTAACCCGTTGTGCCAGTATCGCTTGTAATTTCTGTGCTGTGGCTTTGCCATCAATAATCTGTGCCGTCATGGTGTCTCCTGCAATCGCGCTAAAACAAACCGAGCATTACCTTCGAGATCAGGCTTAGTCTCAATGGCATAATACTGACCTTGTTTTTCGAGTAATTCTATGACCTGCTCAGCTTGTCCCTGCATCACTTCGACCGCCCACAGCCCGTCAGGACGCAAAATATGTGGCGCTTGGTTGACTAAGTGCCGATAGGCCATCAGCCCATCACTACCGCCATCAAGAGCTAAACGCGGCTCATGCTCCCGCACCTGAGGTTCTAATTCAGCCCAAACTGTCGTGGGAATATAGGGCGGATTACTAACGACAAGATCTACAGTTTCACTAACTGAAGCGAGCCAATCACTTTGCCGTAACTCTACTTGCTGCGTCAACTGAAGTTGCTCGACGTTACGACGTGCTAAATCCAGACAGAGTGTTGAAGTATCTACCGCAATAACCCTAATCTCAGGCCAAGCCTTTGCGAACGCACAGGCCAAACAACCACTGCCTGTCCCCACATCAACTAAGCATTTAGGTGAACCTGTGGCAAAGGCTTCAATCACCCAATCCACTAATAGCTCGGTTTCTGGGCGGGGAATCAAGACGCCTGGTTGCACCAAAAGTACAAAATCTCGCCAAGAGACTTGCCCGACTAAATATTGAATCGGTACCTGATCTTGGACACGACGCTGCCAAAGTTCAGTTAACCGTGTCATCAATCTACCCGAAACCACCTCCCCACGCACTAGATCCAGACGACCCAACCCCGTCACCTGTTGCACCAAATAATCTACTTCCGCGCTTGGAATTTTTTCGTGTTGGGCTTGTAGACGGGTTTGTTGCCACCATTGCTGGAGTGCCGTCATTAGGGCTTTGCAGCAGGCGTTGGCGTTAGTGCACCAGATTTGTTAGCAAAACCAGCAGGAAGATTTTTTTGGATCGTCTCCACAAATTTCAGGGCTTCACTATCAGGTACAAAGGTAATGTTCTGCGAAGACTGCTCATTTTTGCTATCGAGCATCAGATTCAACACATTCTCTAGCACAGCCACCTGAATATCAGCTTTGCCCACGAGATCAGGTTTATCTTTTTTGATCTGTTCCCATTGTACTTTCAGGTCTTTTTGGCTGAAATAAAAGGGCAGGTATTTTTCGGAACCCCGATTGATCGTAATGGTTGGCTGACCAGCTTTACCCAAGAAAAATACGGGAATACCCGGAAAATCTTTGAGTTTAGGGTCAGTTTTTTGGGCAAGTTCTAACGCAGACTGGGTTGCTTCGATGGGTGGGCGGAAAAGATATTGGACTTTGCTATCTTTATTTTGGCGTTCTTTACGCGCTGCCTCAAAGGCCTCGCCTAAGCTGATCGGAATAATTTGGTAAGAGGTCACCACGTCAGCAGGAGCACTTTTTTTGAACTGATCAAAGTTCTTTTGTGCTAGATCGCCATCAGTAAAAATCGGTACCACGCCTACTTCTTCTTTGTCAGTTTTGATGCGCCCGACTAGGGGAGAACCTTGTTTGTTGACAATGGCGAAGGCGGGTACGATATTCAATTTTTCAGTGATTTGTTTGTCGGTAAGGGCCATCACGGGAAGACTGACGGCGGCACTCACGGCAAGGACAGCTATGCCGTACCAAGCTGATCTCATAATTTCTCCAGGACAGAGGACGACGTTATGGGGGAACTACCCCCAGACTATCTTATTATAAGCATTGAAATTTGGGGTCATTCCATGCGGATTATAGGAATTGATCCAGGTTTAGCCACCATTGGCTATGGGGTATTGGCGGTTAATCCTACGCCTATCATCGAAGATTTTGGGGTAATCACAACGCCCGCTCATACACCCATGGAGCAGCGACTTGCTTTGATTTATACAGATATGACTCAATTACTCACCCATTGGCAGCCGGATATGGTGATTATCGAGAAGTTTTTCTTTTATCGGATGGGTAATACGATCATGATTGCTCAGGCTCGAGGTGTGATTTTATTGTGTCTAGCGCAATCTGGAGTAGCTTATCAAGAATTTAGCCCAACGCAGGTCAAACAAACCTTGACAGGCTTTGGTCATGCCAGTAAACATGATGTCCAAGCCGCCGTACAGCAGGAGTTAGCTCTCATTAAACTTCCCCGCCCCGATGATGCCGCTGATGCCCTAGCTTTAGCCTTGACTGGATTACGACATCAGTCTTTGTGAGCTTATGGCATTTACCCGCCTAGCAATCCACACCGATACGCCGACTATCGGGACTACAGGTGTAGTAATGCTTACGGCCTTCGATAAAAGTATGGGACTCACAGGCTTGCAGGAGGGCTTGGGATTCAGGATTTTCTTCCCAACACCGCCCAGTTAGGTGAACTTCTACATCAGGCCGTTTGTGTAAGAGAGCTTGCAAGAGACGCTCAGCCCCATTGGGGATCAAATCCAGATCGAGGGTCGGAAAGATCTCATCCATCACAACCACCTGAAATTCTCCCGAGTGGATCGCCTCTAGAGCTGACCAGAAGCCAGATTGGGCAAAAGCATAGTCCACTTCCTGCCGCATCTGGCTAGCATCGACACCTGCTGGAGGCCGTTTAAAGACAATCACCGAACGTCCGTAACGCTCATGCTCAATTAAGTCTGGAGCGATTTTGCACAAAGTGGCGAGAGCGGCATCTTCGGAATAATCTCCAAATATGCCACCTTTAAGAAATTGGGTGATTTTGACCTTACGCGAATCTGTGCCTTCTAGGGCGCGACCGACGGCTTTGAGAGCCTGACCAAGAGCGGACGTAGATTTACCCTTACCCGAACCCGTCGTAAAATGGACACCGCTAATTGGACAAAGACCCTTACGCTGACTGTGCACTGAGAATAATTCTGCCATTTCGATTAATTGTGGGTGCGGACTGCGTCCCGTGATAATAATCTCTACATGACTCGGACGTTCGCGCAAAATCGCCGTAACTTCTTCGACATTAAGCAACCCCAAGTCAATCACTGGACTTAGCTCATCCAAGACCACGATCTGATATAACCCCGAGAGAATCATGCCAGTTGCCACGTGCCAACCGCGCCGTGCCTCACTGATATCAATCGGTAAAATCTGGTCTGGGCCAAAAAATTCTGATCGTCCAAATCGAACCGGGTCAATTAAATGCGGATAGACTTTACGCACGGCATTGATTGCTGCATCCTCATCATAGGGACGCTCTGCCCCCTTCAAAAAGCGTACGAGAGCCACGCGATGATCCGTTCGCTGGGCGACGCCCAAGCCGATCGAACGTAAAACCACCCCCAGAGCTGCTGCCGATTTGCCTTTACCCTCACCCGCGTAGAGACTAAATCTGCCCAAATCTGTCGTAATTGCCTGGGCTGCCTGAATACTCAAGACTTTAGGTGTGCGCATCGCCTGCTACTACCGATAGTGATGGTTTGGGATTGGAACTTTATTAAAACACTATCACCAGAGTTTGGAAAGTCCTATGATCACAATCGTCACAAGTCTTATCTTGTCTAGCGTTCTTGGATGGTGAGCAGGTAAGGGTAATCAGCAGTGGGTAAAGTTAGCGTCAGGCTATGGGCTGTGCGCTGCGTGATCGTCAAAGCCACCGGGCGATCACGCAAAGGGTCATAGGCCGTTACTGCAGCACCTATACCTTTAAGCCCAACGATGCATAAGGTATAAAGCTCCGGGGCAAGAGTTTGCAATGTCTCGGGTCATCACGTAATAGGGGATCACAAAGCGTTTGGCATTGACCTGATAGGGTAAAAAGGTGAACAGCTCGCGATTATAAAGAGACGGATGCCACGCTGTGCCATCACCTCCAAATTGGGCATGATTATGAAGGTCACTTAGGCTTTGGATACTAAGGCTACGGGTACGCTGCATCATCAGGTCAAGGCCAGGTTGAAATTTAGCAACCATACGGCTGGTGAGAGCTAGCGCTGGTGAAACATAGGCCGTGTCATCGCTGGGATAATGGCTATTGGTGCGACTATAGGCCAAAAAATTATCCTGTACGATCCCTAAACTCAGATCGCCTCCTGCGGCGGCAAACAGATATAAGCGCTCTACGCCTTTGTTTAAATAAAATGGAAAATAGCGAGCAGTAGTTTTGGCTTTGAGGGCTAACGCTACGGCGCGGTCGGTGATACCAACTTCGTTAGGAGCGATATTGACCTCAGTAATCCAGACAGGCACGGGCGAGACTTGACCTTGGATGATACGCGCATTACGTCCATGTTGGGTTCGATAAATAGGGGTGGTGATTGGGGCAAGATCCCGAATCATGGTCTCGGTTTGTAGGGCTGTCGCCAGATATTCCGGAAAAAGTGCCGTATAGCTTGGGGCATATTGGGTCGGTTGCCCCATCGCATCTAAGCGCACTCCGCCATATTCAGATTTGGGATAGGTAATCCGTCCACTATAGGGATGTTTGCTGATCGCTCGAATGCGGGCTGGTTCTAATGAAGATGCCGTCCAAGGAATGGTGTTGGCAAAGCCATCAGAAAAGTTTACTCCCACAAACTTTTCTGACTGAGCCGTAGCATAATCCGCCGTGGCTTGAACCAAATTACGCCAAATGCTCTTCTCGTCATAGGGGTAGCGCTGGGGGGTGTAGTAATTGTTGATTGAAAGAAACTGCGTACCAAAGGTCAATTCATTCCAACTTTCTAGATCAAAGCCTCGGTCAGTGCCATGGGTTGTGCCTAGAGTCTGGGCTGTAAAGGTCGCGACAGTATCTACATAACGCTGCCAACCCGCGATTGTCTCTGTGTATTCCGGACTGCCTGGTTTGCCAAAAGGTAAATATTTTAAGGTTGCAATACTGATGGTTGTGCCAGCTACCAGAGGCTTGGGTAAAGGCTTGGAGAGGGTGACCGTGGCGCCATTGATATTCGTGATGAGAGCTTCGGCCGCCCAATAATCCGTTAAGTTTGAGATGCCACTTTTCCCAATGATCAGCCCTTGGGTGTTATCTAGCTGGAGTGTGCGCGCTCCAAGTCCTGCATCAGCCACCACCCGCCGTTCGACACTAAGCATCGGGCCGGGTACACCTTGATTGGCATTGAGCAAGATTAACGGACGAACCCCCCACTTTTTACAGGCTTGCAATAGTTTTTCTAGATAACTGCTATTACTAAGGCGATTTTCATGGTCATAGACAATATTGGCCCAACCGATCTCAATGCGAGCGTGGCGAATACCGTGTTTTGATAACATCTGTAATACCAGATCAGGATTGATCGTATTTCCTAAATTTAGTACGACCCCTGTTCCCTGCAAAAAAACTTGTGCTGGCATGGTTTCGAGATAAGCACGCCAAGGTTGTAACCAATGAGAATGGCTGCCAAAGGGGATCTTAGTGAGATAAATAGGGTCGGTATAAAGATGGGATAGGGGTGCCGCATTAACGGCGCTAGTTAGACCCAAAGCTATCAAATTAACTGAGTGTAAGAGAGTTTTCATACCAAAAAGTCTAGCGTTAAAAACTCTTCTTCTAATTGATGTAACCATAAAAAACCATGGAAGGTATTTATTTAAGGTTAAGCTGTAGCCAATATTGACGTGCTCACCCTGCCATGAAAGATGTCAAAGCTGGTTCATACAGCCTACGCACCCCAGAAAATATCGAACTTTCTTTCCAGTTAGCGGGCATTGGCGAGCGTATCCTAGCTTTTATGATTGATGCTTGGTTGAGTTTAGCGCTCGCCAATACGCTCGGGTTGTTAATACTCATAATTTTTTTGTTGGCGATTATAGTTTTTGGGCGTGGTTTGACCCAAATTAGTTCGAGTTTGGGAACTTGGCTATTTGCCTTCATTTTTTTGGTTAACACGGTTTTAAATCTAGGCTATTTTCTTTATTTTGAGATGCGTTGGCAGGGACAAACCCCCGGCAAGCGCTGGACTGGGTTGCGGGTTTTACGTGAAGATGGTCGGCCTTTAGATTTTAGTGGGGTATTAGTACGCACGTTGTTGCGGGTTGTGGATCAGGCTTTTGGGCTGGGTTTGTTAGTAATTTTATGTAATGATCAAGAAAAACGCCTTGGGGACTGGGCTGCCGGAACTTTAGTCATTAAAGACAAATTATCGCCTAATACAAAACTTGTATCTAAGGATGCTCAGCCTAACCGAACCCCTATAGTCAATATTCGCCGCCTCAAGCCTCAGGACTATGGTTATTTAAATGAATTTTTGCAACGTCGTACGCAGTTAGAGTTAATAGCTCGTCAAGAACTTACACTACGTTTGGCCCGTCGTTATAGCCAGATATTAGAGGAGCCTCTGCCCATTCAAGTAGCTGAGGCTGAAGCATTCTTAGAACGTCTTTACACGGAGTACGGCAAAAACTAAAGAGTAGCTCAGCCCCTTCTATACGATCCTAGCGACTCTAGCGGGCAAAACCCGCAATAATAATAATCAGAGCAGCAGCCCCTACCGCAAAAGACAGGAATAAACCAGCATTGGGACTGCCCTTCCAAGAATAACTTTTCTCTTCTTTCATGATGCTACCTGCCTAACTAAACTGTTTCTTAATTGTAACGATACTTCAGGATCACGATCGAAAATTTACAAAACGTAGGGTCAAAAGTGCTTTTGATCCTGTACGCATCAAAAGCCTTCTAATGGTGACAGATCAGGGATTTGAGCGATCCCCTTACGCAGCAAGAGCTTTACCGACTATTTGTGCTCAAAACAGCATAACTTTTATAATGTTTTAAGAAGTCGGTTACAATGAGGCAACCAGACTCCAGCAAGTTTTGCCCATAACTTGGCTTGATCTGGTTCTCTTATTCCTCACTCCTGGGAGGGTGTTGTGGAAGTGACCCTAACGCCTGATCTAAGTAATGATGAACTGATGGTTTTGCATATCCTCTGGAACGGTAAAGTCATGCACAAAGCCGCTCTTGCCCGACAGCGTGCCTCACGCGTTGCTGACCTGTGGGCCGAGGCTGGTTATCCGGTAACCTGGTTACCCCATGACCGTTTACTTGCGGCGTTACGTCAGCAGTCTTTTTTGCGTAAAACCAAAACTTGGGCGGAAGCTTTATATGACAACTGGAACCCCACTTTTGGGATCATCCCTGTTTTTTTTGATGAGACGCTACCGCTCCATCCCCATATTTGATCAAAAAATAGCTCTAGGGGCTGCGCTTCTCTATCTACTGAGAATCACAAAACCTAGAGCTACATAGTCAAAATGGCACAGAAGCCCAAGTGATTAAGCTTCTTTTTTGTCGAGTAAGGGCGTAAACCAGCCGATAAATTCATCACGACGCAAGACAAACGCCCGGTCTTTGCGTCCAAAACGAATTAAACTGGGCATCCCATATTTGGCAATAGCTTCTTTGAGCCAAGCACTAACGCCTTGTTTTTCGGCTGAGGGCATCGGTACTTGACGACCGTCGTACATCAAAACCAAAAGGTTATCACTACCCAGTGGAGCATTACGAGTAATCAACTGAGGCAAAGCACAAGAGGTAGCCGCACGTGGGACGGCTTCGCGTTTTTGGTAAACCATGAAAACTCCAAATCAGGAAAAGCGATGAAGGGTTGAAGTGCGCTTTTTGGCACTTGCGGATTTTTTCTAATCCGTTGACCCAAACCTGCTAAAAAAACCTTCATCTTGGGCTAATCATAACAAGCCTTGTTCAATTACGCTACGAAAGATCTTGACAAATTTGAAATGTGTAGCATAAATTACGCTGCCCAGATATTTGCAGGAACTTTAACCTTAGCATCTTATAATATCCCTCGAATGCACAGGCAGGGAGATACGGAATGGAGATCATTGCACCACACGGCGGGACGTTAATAAATCGTGTCGCAAGTCCCGAACAAGTCGCTCAATTTAAGGCACTGACCTTGCCTGTTGTGACGCTCACCCAACGGGCGTACTCAGACTTGGAAATGATTGCCATTGGCGGTTTTTCACCTTTGACGGGCTTTATTGGTGAAGCGGATTATCACAGCGTCGTAGATACGATGCACCTGGCTAGTGGCTTGGCTTGGTCAATTCCGATTACGTTGCCCGTTACAGCCGAAATTGCGGCGGCCCTCGAAATTGGTCAAATGATTGCCCTCCATGCCCCTGATGGCGAGTGGGTTGGTGTTTTGGAGCTAAGTGGCAAATACACCTATGACAAAAAGCACGAAGCCGAAAAAGTTTATCGCACCACCGACGATCAACATCCCGGTGTCAAAGTCATCTATGACCAAGGAGAAATTAATTTGGCAGGTGAGGTCTGGATGTTTGAGCGCAAGCCCCATAGCCAATTCCCGAGCTACCAGATTGATCCGGCGGCTTCACGGGCGGCATTTGTTGCCAAAGGCTGGAAAACCGTCGTTGGCTTCCAAACCCGTAACCCGATTCACCGCGCCCACGAATATATTCAAAAATGCGCCCTCGAAACCGTAGATGGCCTGTTTTTGCATCCACTCGTCGGCGCAACCAAAGAAGATGACATCCCGGCTGATGTGCGCATGACCTGTTACGAAGTTCTTCTCGATAAGTATTACCCCAAAGACCGGGTGATTTTGGCAATCTTGCCAGCTGCGATGCGCTATGCCGGCCCACGCGAGGCGATCTTCCATAGTTTGATTCGCAAAAACTATGGTTGTACCCACTTCATCGTCGGACGTGACCATGCTGGCGTAGGCGATTACTACGGTACCTACGATGCCCAGTATATTTTTGATGAATTTGCTCCGGGCGAATTGGGCATCACACCGATGATGTTTGAACACGCCTTCTATTGCAAGTTGACGCAGGGCATGGCAACACCCAAAACCAGTCCTTCCCAAAAAGAAGACCGGATTCACCTCTCTGGCACCAAAGTCCGGGAAATGCTACGCCGTGGTGAAACGCCACCGCCTGAGTTTAGCCGTCCTGAAGTTGCCCAAATCCTGATTGGGGCGATGAAGCCGTAGATCATCAGTTTGATATGTACGCCTTCTGGAAAATTCCAGAGGGCGTTTTTTGGGTGTTAACTTCTGTGATCAGGCTATGCGCCGACAAATTAGGTAAGCTAATAATAAAGTAGCTGCATTATGTTGATTAAATTTACGTCAGCGTAGTTAACTTCTTGACTATTGGCTGACATTTTCCTTAGGAGTTGTGCTCATGAAAAGCCATGAAGACGCTATTGAACGCCTTGACAAGCAAGTTACAGAACTCAGTGATGCCCTAGCCCATCTAGGTCGAGGAACTGATCTCAAAGAGTTGTTACGCATCATCAAAAATCCGGGCTGGACTACACCCGCTGAACTTGCATTTGCCACCACTATCGTCGAATCGATGCAAAACCAAGTCACCACCCTCAACAAACTCAGCACCGATCTACTCAAGACGGGTCGCTTGGTTGGGGTCAAAACTCCAGCGTAAAGTATCGGTTAGCCTAACCCACTTCTCGGCTATCGCTGACTAGTCGCAATTTGCTCCTGATCGATGAGCTGTTGTTTGCGCTCTAAGCCCCAGCGATAGCCGCCGAGGTGCCCGTTACTACGAATCACCCGATGGCACGGAATGACCACGGCTACTTGGTTAGCAGCACAAGCACTCGCAACGGCCCGCACTGCCTTGGGTCGCCCGATACCCTGAGCCACTTTTGTGTAAGACTGAACTTCACCAATGGGAATTTGTTGGAGATACTGCCAGACTTGATGCTGAAAAACCGTTCCAGAAATATCTAAGGGTAATTCCTCAAACTTGGTGCGTAAGCCTTGTCGATATTCAGATAAGGCGGTGTGCCAAAGGACAATTTGCGGCTGATCAGGCGGTACTACTTGGAGTGTGGCTCGGGGAAACTCTGCGGTGAGTTGGTTGGTTAACTCTAATGGATCATCGCCAAATTTGAGAGAGCATAGGCCACGGTCAGTAGCCCCGAGCAGCATAAGTCCTAGGTCAGTGGGTACTATAGCGTAGCGGACGGTCATGTGTTTAGCTCCTTGACGATACTACTGTGGTGTCATGCCTAGATCTAGAGCCGCAACTTGGCTTAGCGAACTGTAGCCAGCACGCGCCGCCGCCTCAGTTACCGTGGCGTGTGTCCTCAATCCTTGCTTTAGCCGTTGTAAGCGACAAGCGGCTGTATAGGCTTTTGGGGTTATGCCGATGATCTGCTGAAATACTTTTTGTAGATGCTGGGCATTGAGATGAATCTGACTGGCTAAATCCGTAAGAGTCAGCGGTTGATCGGCATGTTCTTGGATAAAACGACATAGTTGCACCATGGCCTTAGTCTGGGGATGGGTGGGCTTAGGCTGTAGCGGCTGACAACGTAAACAAGGACGCAGGCCATCGGCTAGTGCAGCGTGAGCCTGAGGGTAAAAACGGACATTATGGCGTAGAGGCCGCCGCGCCGGACAAGAAGGTTTGCAAAATATACCCGTGGTAATAACGCCGAAAAAGAATTTGCCATCGTAGCTAGCATCTTTAGCGAGCAGAGCCTGCCAGTAGATTTCATCTGAGATGATCTGCATGTGTGCCAATCCGTGACTGCTCCTAGTCTAAAAAATCTGCGTAGCGTTGGCTATCGGTTTCTTGAGCTTCAAATTATCTCGACTCGGGTCGTACCAAAAATCGCTCAAGATTACGCAAAATACCGCGACTCCAAAAAACCTGCGAAGGCCCAGGGGGGCGCACCAAAACTGTCAACATAGCCAGACGATTACCCACCAAGACATCGGTCAAGATGCGGTCACCGATTACAGCGACCTCGGCGGGTTGGAGTTGCATCTCACTCAAAACACGACGCAGCGCCCGACGGGAGGGTTTGTTAGCTCCACTGATCGCCTTCAAACCTAGCCGTTCGCCCATCTGTTCGAGAAATTTACGGTTGGGATTATTACTGACGATCCAAACCTGAAATAGGGCTTTTGCTTGCTCCACCCACTGCACAATCTCTGGATCTAGCTCCGGCGCGCCCACAGGCAGGAGCGTGTCATCAAAATCTAGGATCAAGCCCTTAATGCCCCGCGCCACCAACCAAGCAGGGTCAAGTTCTGTCACAGAGCCTTTGCACACCAGAGCAGGCTTGAGTAGGCGTTGATAGTCCATGCTTCTAACGTAATGGAATCTGTGCCCCTTGGCGATGATTTTTAATGAGGTTTTTGGCTTGCTCGTGTTCTTGGGCAGTGCGACTAAAGATATGGGTGCCATCATAGCGGGCTACGAAGTAAAGATAGGCAGTCGTTTGGGGCATTGCGGCACTCTTGAGGCTGGCTAGCCCAGCACTGGCGATTGGGGTTGGAGGCAGACCCGCTGTGACATAGGTATTGTAGGGCGATGGCTGCCGCACTTGTTTATAGGTCAAGCGTCGGTCAACAGTTTGGGTAAGATCAAAGGCATATTCGACGGTCGGGTCAGACCCTAGGGGAATTTTTTGTTTCAGACGTGACCAAAATACCCCGGCAATTACCGGGCGTTCTTGGGCAACGACGGCTTCTTTTTCGACAATGCTTGCTAAGGTCGCCCATTGCACCAGTGAGAGGGGAGTGGTGTTGGTTTTGTAGACAGGTAAAGCCACTTTTTGGAAACGCTGGAGCATTTGCGTAACTACGGCACGGGCATTGAGTTGATCGATATCGAGCTGGTAGGTATCGGGATACAAAAAACCTTCGAGTTGCGGTAAAGTACGCGCTAGCCAAGGCACTTGTAAGCGTCCAGGACCTTTGACTAATGACCAAAATGCTGTCTCAGGAAAATAGCTTTTGGTGGCGAAATAATGCGCCATTTGTTTGAGATTCCAGCCTTCGGGAATCGTGAATTTGACCTGTACCACGCGGCCTTCAACCAATTGTTGGGCGATATCTGGCAAACTCTGCTGAGCGCTCAGGTCATAGGTTCCGGCTTTGAGGCGATTAGTCCAGCCATGCAAATTGAGATAAACCCGCCAGACTGTGGCTGAACTAATCAACTGTTCTTTTTCGAGGAGCGTACCAATGGCGACACTACCCAGACCAGGGCTGATATGAATACGTCGGGGAGCAGCGCTTTGGGCGAGTGGGCGCAAGTTTTGCTGCCACGCAGACCAAGTTCCCATACCCACCGTCAGCAGCAAGAAGGCGAGTAGAAGGGTTTTTTGTAAGGTACTGATTTTGCCCATAAATTTTATTTTAGGACGGGTGTGACCGTAAAATGATCAAGTTGACTTTTAGGGTTATGTTTCTTCAAAAAACTTTTGAGATTTTAACCACATGAATTTGTTTTGGAAAAATTATTTGCATCACCCCATTCTTCGTGACGTACGGGTAGCCGATTTAACTCAGAACGATAGAACAACCATTTTGGCAGGAATAGATCCATCAGAGCTTTGAAACGCTTGCTATGGTTTGGTTCTAGCAAGTGCACCATTTCATGAACAATAATGTATTCGAGGTATTCAGACGGTTTTTTCGCTAAGTCTGTGTTCAGTCTGATATTTCCTGTAACAGGATTACAACTTCCCCACTTTGTCTTCATCCGCTGTGCAAAGAACCGATTGACCTTCACACCCATTAATGGCTCCCACTTAGCAATTAGAGGAGGAATGGCTTGCTTTAAAGTTGAACGGTACCAATCTTCTAAAAGTGAATGCATTTTTACTTGATCTGAACCAGAGCGTACTTGGATCACAAGTTTGTTGTGCTGCAGCTCGACTGTTGGTGATGTATCCTTTTCAACGATCTGAAGGAGGTAACGTTTTCCCCAAACATAGTGGCTCTCACGCTCCAAGTACTCGCGGGGAGGCTCACGATCTTGCTCACAGAGCTTGCGTTGCTGATTCTTGATCCAGCCCAGTTTTGTAATCGCAAAGAGGCGGATCGTCTCTAGATCCATCCGTAGGGGGGCTGCGATTCTTACTCTGCCTGTAGGTGGGTAGACACTAAGGTGAATATTTTTGATGTCCTTTTTGATGACATCGACGGTGATGTTACCTAATTCGATATGCATGAGCCTCAATATTCCTTCTGCTGCTTGATGATCAAGAAAATCCGCTCCACCTCAGCAATGTCCTGCAAAACCCTATGTAAGGCACTTTTAACAACGTTCTCCTTGGCCTGGTTATCGCGCCAGTCATCCGGTGTGACAAGCTTGACAGCTTCATCGACTTTAAGTGCAAGTGCTTCGTCCTTGCCCAAGTTATTGTAAAGTGCTCTACGCCCTGGAGTGTTCAGTTGCGCGGGATTATCATCAGTCTGCCCCGCTGTCACTTTTTTGGCTAATTCTGCAATTTGTTTAAGGTACTCCTCGTACTCAATCGCCCTGGCTTTTCGACTCTCAACGATCTCATTTAACAAAACTGACATCTTGTCGTAGTAGGCTGGATCATTGAGGTGCTCCTTGATGATGCGGCTACGAACATTGTTCTCGATGGCCTCAGCCACGGCATCATTATTGCCCTTGAGTTCCTTCAATCCATTGTCAATAGCATATGCAATACCAGTTTTGACCATCAACTCTAGCAAGGACATGTTATCGAAAACAGAAATCTTTCTTGGTTCATTGGCTTCGATATAGGTGTCGATTAAGTGCCGCATATCGGCCTCATATGCCTTCAAGTCAAGGCTCTCCCCACTAGCTTTACGCACAATCTCACGCGCTTTCAAATACTTATCGACGGAGTACTTGATCCGAGCAATTTGGGTATTGCTATATCCAGCAGTCTGCAATTCGTCGCTGATGTTTGCGTAGGCACGAATAAGCGCTACCGTAGATTTATAGAAGGTTATACGCTTGGGTTCAAGTTCTTTGAGGTCTTCAGAAATTTCTGTGTTTCCACAAAAGTAGTGAATGTAGTCAAGATCGCCTTGGGGTGGCTCGACTGCCTCACAGAGTAAATCTAGGGCTTCAAGAGCATAATCCAAGCGCTCTTTACCCTTGCCTAGACGATCCTTGCAACAAAATCTCCGGGTCGGCTCCACCAGCACTATGATCTAATTCAGAAGTATAAACAGCGATGGCGTTCTCGACCTTCTTGAACAGATCTTTATAGTCAACGATGTAGCCAAAATCCTTGTCCTCTCCGTAGAGGCGATTGGTGCGACAGATAGCCTGAAACAATCCATGATCCTGCATCCTCTTATCAATATAGAGATAAGTACAACTGGGTGCATCGAATCCGGTCAGCAGTTTGTCCACCACGATCAGCAGTTGCATAGTGGCAGGCTCATGCTTGAATAGTTCTTTTGCCCGTTCCTCGTAGGTCTCCGTTTTTGTCATGCCCGAATTGGCAAAAACGTCCTTCAGCAATTGGGAGTAAGTGTCATAAATAAACTGTTTGTCGGTCTCTGTGTTTGCACCTGTATCTTCTTTGGTCATGTCGCTAGATTGAGGATTGTAGGAAGTAACAACTGCACAGCGACCTTTAAATGATGTTTTTTGAAACAAGGTGTAGTACTTACAGGCATCATAAATGCTTGATGCCACTAGGATTGCATTGCCCCGCTGACTCGATAGCCGAGGTTTCACAACGAAGTCAAAGACAATGTCACATACGACTCGATTCATGCGGGATGCCGAACTGAGCACATTTTGCATTGTGCCCCACTTTTCCCGTAGAGCTGCTTTCTGCCAATCATTTAGTCCTTTGGTCTTGGCATCAAACCAACCGTCGATCTTGTCTGTTGAGCCAAGGCTTTGATCTATATCCCGCGCTTCGTAAACAAGATCTAAAACAACTTTATCATCTACAGCCTCACTGAACTTGTAGGTATGGATATAGCCACCAAACACTTCTAGGCTAGTCTGCTGGTCTTTTTTAAGGAGAGGCGTACCAGTAAAGCCAATTAAGACAGCTTGAGGCATTAGAGCTTTCATGATCTTGTGCAATTTGCCGCTCTGGGTACGGTGGCATTCATCGACAAAGACGAACACTTCACCCACAGTTTGAGAGGGTTGGGCTGCGAGGTCTTGAATGAATGCCTCAAAGTTATCAACATGCTTCTTACCGAATTTATGCACTAGTGAACAAAGTAAGCGCGGTGTTGCTTGAGCAAGTTGGCTCATCAAGTCCCGACCGCTACTAGTGCGTTTAATCTTTTCACCAGAATCTTTAAAGACACCCTCGATCTGCTTATCGAGTTCGTCACGGTCTGTGACAATCACGACGCGAGCCTTGGGTTTATTTTCTAAAATCCACTTGGCGAGCAGTACCATGACAATGCTTTTGCCACTTCCTTGGGTATGCCAGATGATCCCACCCTGGTCAGCATCCACATACTTCTGTGCTGCTTTGATTCCGAAATACTGGGGGACACGGGGTAGTTTCTTGACCCCACCATCGAACAACACAAAATCATGCATCAGTTCAATGAAGCGCGCCTTGTTGCAGATCTTGAGCAAGTACTTATCGAGCTTGAAGCGGCTATCGTCTTTTTCATCTTCCTTCCATTTGAGGAAGTACTTTTCGCCCGTACTGATGGTGCCATACCGTAAGCCCTCTGAATCATTACCTGCAAAGGCAAATTGTATGGTGCTGAAAAACCAAGCATTGAACTCAGGACTCTGGTTAGAGATCAGTTGGCGAATGCCCTCACCAATAGAAGCACGGCTACTTTTTAACTCCAACACTCCTAGAGCGATGCCATTTATGTACAACACCAAGTCGGGTCTACGATCCTGCTTGCCCTTGAGTGTCACTTCTTCAGCGATGGCGGAGTCATTGAGATCTGGATAATCCCAGTCGATAAATTTGATGTTTTCAGCATTTTCGTCCGCAGCGACTTTGGCATTTAGTCCGTACCGCAAGAGGCTGTAGACCATTTTGTTGTTTTCGTATAAGCTCCGGTTCGGATTATTGGCCTCGGTGCGTAGGCTATGGAGTGCTTTCGCAATCTGGGCAGTGCTATAGCCTCTTTTGCTCAGATAAGCCGTAAGCAACTCTTCTTCAATATTGCTGTTGTTGTCACGATGCGTCCAATCTCCCAAGTAGCGGTACCCCAGTTCATCTCGAAATAGGGTAATGACGCGATTTTGTGTTTGACGTTCAGATTGACCGATCACTTTTTCCTCCCGTTACTCTCCCATAGCCACCTTCGAGTCCGATGGCACTGTACCCGAATTCCAGATCATGAGCTTGTTGTCGTAGACACTACTCTGCACGGGACTTCTACTACTGTAGTCTTTATCAGCGGCGGCATTGAAGATATATAAAACAATTTCAGATGTTCGTCCTTTTACAACTCTTTCCATTTAGTGTGTTGATTTTCCATCTTCATATCAACCGAATTCTCCCAGTCAGTAACTCATGCATCATGCCCTGTTTAATCTGTCGAGTTTTGGAAAGCTTTGTTTCTAGTGCGGTAATTTCGGTGTCTATGTCTGAGAGAATTGCGGCGATGGCAGTTTGCTCAGAAAGAGGAGGAAGTGAAATGGTTACTTTTGCAACATGTGATGGGCCGAAATTTAACTGAGCTGATCCTGTAGCTTGTCCACCTATCATGTGTTTGAATTTATTACTCCTTAAAAACTGGAATAAATAGTTTGATTGAAGAATATTTTCTAATGGTTTAAATCTTATTGTGCTTGTATTCAGACAAAATGGTAAATCTTTATTTCTAACAAAAGCTACTTTATCGTGAAACTTCTCGACTGTAATTCCTGAGGAAGCAATAACAATGTCACCCGCATCTGCTAGAAAATGAGAATAGGAACCAAAGGCTTCTTTTTGTGAAATAAATCGATTAGTTGTGTCAAGGTTTAGCACACCTTGAAAAATGTTAGTCCCATTCAAAAGTTTGATGCCTGAAGAAGTGAATTGGGTATTTCTAACACCAGGGCCTTCTTGAAACCAGCAAATTTCGGCGAAAGTCTTCATATCCCACGCCCCACTAAACCCCGGTAATCGCCTTTTACCAGTAAGCAATTCCTGCATTGCCCCTTGTTTAAGTTGGCGTTTCTTGGTGATGAGTTGCTTTAGGGATTCGA
The DNA here is from genome assembly GCA_038226175.1 of Gloeobacterales cyanobacterium. Taxonomy (GTDB): domain Bacteria; phylum Cyanobacteriota; class Cyanobacteriia; order Gloeobacterales; family Anthocerotibacteraceae; genus JBBRQP01. The sequence goes on along the minus strand of JBBRQP010000001.1, from coordinate 21,217 downwards.
TGAGGGCATCCGTATCGCTCAACGCATCGGCAATAGCTTCTTGTTCGGCTTTGGTAGGGGGAAGTGGGATTATGAAAGCCTTTACAATTTCTCCGCTAAAGTTAGGTTGACCACCTTGGGTATAAGTCTTGATAAAATAATCTTTTCTTAATTGCAAATATTGAGATAAATATTCAGGATTGTCCTGCATTGGCTGAATTGCAAGAATTGCCTGATTTATCGCTGCCCTAATTTCTGTTATTGCAGAAATGCCTGCCGTGGCTCCATATAGAGCTAATAGAAGCGTTTGTGGTTTGACAATTTTTGCAGAAGAATGAGTAAGCCCTTCTTCGGTTATGCGTCCATTAACCTCAAGAATTCTGGTCTGATTTAAATCACTAGATGTAATCCAAGGGATTGCGCCTCCATAATAGGCAGCGTTGGATGTATTTGGTGTACCGCCAGAGAAACATGTGCAAAAATCTCCTATGCAAATAACCTCCCAATCTTCCGGGATCAATCCTACCTCAGTCCGTTTATAACCCTTTGCCAATTGAGAATTACTCATTTTCAGCTCTTACTTCTAAATCCCGCGAGAGTTCGGCTTCAATTTCTTCAATGCTGGGCAACGTTGTATCCAACGGTTCGGGTAATGTGCGGACGAGTTGATACTCTGCCACCCCCATCGGTTTATCGATTCCAGACAGAGAATACTCGGCAACGAGACGGTTTTGGGTTTTGCACAACAGCAAGCCAATTGTGGGTTTATCATCACCAGCCTTGATCTGTGCATCCACAGCAGCAAGGTAAAAATTTAATTGTCCCGCATGTTCAGGTTTAAATGCTGTGGCTTTGAGTTCTACGACAACATAGCATTTAAGCCGAGTGTGATAAAAAAGCAGGTCAATAAAAAACTCATCTCCACCTACTTCTAATCGAAATTGACGACCTACAAAAGCAAAGCCTGCTCCTAGCTCTAGCAAGAATCGCGTAATGTGGCGAATTAGTGCATTTTCAATATCTCGCTCATGAGCCTCATCGCCAAGCTCTAGAAAATCGAAATGATACGGATCTTTGAGGATTTGTGCAGCAAGATTTGCATTAGTTGGATCAAGGCGTTGGTCAAAATTGGTGAGGGCGGCTCCCTGGCGTAGATGAAGCCGATTTTTGATCTGTAACTCTAGAGTGGTTCGGCTCCAGCCTTGTATAGCTGATTGACGGGCGTACCACTCGCGTTCAGCTGGGTCTGATGTCTTAGTGATCAGAATAACAATATGGAACCAAGGTAATTGGTCAGCAGCCTGCTGACCAATTTGTAAGTCTGGACACGCTTGGGCAAAAAAGCGCATGTATTTGAGATTTGACGCAGAAAAGCCTTTCATATCTGGAAAAGCCTCTCGAAGATCTAACGAGACGCGATCAATGACCTTAGCACCCCACCCTTGATGGCTTTGCCGCTCCAAAATATCTAGACCGATTGTGTGATAGAGACGAATTTGCTCAGCATTTATAGCTAAAACAGCCTGTAAACGGGCACTATGGATGCGTTGTTTTAATTTGGTGAGCCAATCGGCATAATCAACAGGAAGGATAGGAGGAGATTTATTCATATAAAGAAAATCCCATCTTTTCCAAATGCGCCATGACCTTGCTTTCCAGAGTCTCAACCCTGGTCACAAGCTGCGGAAGTGGGTTTTGGGGCAAATCCTGAGGCGTTGGCGCGTTTGTTAAGTCTGGGTTGGCCTGCGTATTTGCAAGAGCAACTCAATCCGCTGATAATTGATGATAGTGCCGCTGAAGCGATGATCCCGGCGACTATTGATGATTGGGACTGGACGACACGGCGGCAATGGTACTGCCGGATGGTCTACTCCAAACGCCAACTCCAAGAAAAAATGACGCTACTTTGGCATGAGCATTTTGCCGTATCCAATGAAAAAGTAGCCAATCCTTGCTTTATGCAGACCTACGAAAACTTCCTGCGCACCAATGCTCTGGGTAATTTCCGCGATTTGCTGATTGGCATGACCAAAAATCAAGCTATGTTGCGTTGGTTAGATAACGATTACAACAATGGTCAAGCCTACGATAGTCAAGGTAAATTAATCCCGCCCAATGAAAATTATGCCCGGGAACTAATGCAACTATTTAGTCTTGGTAGTGCCAAACTCAGACTCAACGGTACGCCAATCACTGATGCTAATGGGATTGCCTTACAACCCTATACCGAAATCGATGTCCAGCAAATTGCTCGGGCAATCACTGGCTGGCATACCAACTATGACCAGTGTGGTGCTAGCGAAGGGGTTTTTGAGTCTTATCTCCATGATCCAGGTTCCAAAACAATTTTGGGGGTGACTCTAAACGGTCGTAGCGGTACAGATGGCGCCCTAGAAGTAGAAGACGTGATCAATATTCTGATGGGCCAGCCTACCTTAGCGCCCTACATCGCTAAGATGCTGATTCAGAAATTGGCGACAGAAACCCCCACTAAAAGCTATGTGCGTGATGTCGCAGCCGTCTTCCGGTCAAGTAATGGTGATATCAAAGCGACCGTACAAGCCCTGTTTTTGCATCCAGATTTTGGTAGTAGTGCCGTTGTGCGTAGTCAATTTCGGACACCCCTCGAATACTTAGTGGGCGGCTTACGGGCGCTTGGTGCTTACACGGAGGGCTCGGCACTCAACGACTGGGGTGCGCGCTGTCACCACGGCATTTATTACCCGCCTTCGGTATTTAGTTTCTATCGTCCTGGCTCCAAAGTAACGCTTGTCAATACGTCTTTGGTTACCATGCGTGACCGTATTGCCGACGAGATGACCGTGAGTTGGGGGTATTGGGGTACCTACTTCGATGCCCAAGCTATGATCACAACCAATAATCTCCAAACTCCCGCCCAGTGTGTGGATTTTTTGACGGATCGCCTATTGACCGCCTCAGTCCAAAAAACCGCACGCGCTCAGTTAATCAGCTACATGGCAGGTCAAGTCACTGAAGACAAATTCCGTGGTGTTACCTGGCTGATTTTGTGTTCACCGGATTTTCAACGCAATTAACCCACACGCCAATTACCCAAGGAACAATCATGAGCATTACCCGGCGCACGCTGTTTAAACAGAGTTTGATGGCAGGTTTAGGTTTAAGTTTGGCAACGCCCAAGTCCGGCGCGGCAACCATTACAGCGGGCAATAAAGTTGTGGTCACCATCCACTTATATGGCGGCAATGATGGATTAAATACGGTGATCCCGCTCAATCAATACGACCGTTATCGTCAGTTACGGCCTAATCTTGGCTACGACCAAAGTGTCTTATTGACCTTACCCGGACAGTCCGAATTAGCCTTTGCACCTGGTTTGAGCGCGTTTAACCAACTCTATGCTCAAGGCAAATTAGCGGTACTCAACGGTGTAGCGGTTCCTCACGATGCTACGGGACTCTATGACCATGCGGCTAATATTTTTAGCTACCAAACCAGCGACATCCGGCATATTACCACGGCGGCTCCTCCCACGGGTTGGCTGGGTCGGTATCTGGATTTGGTCAGTGAAGGCTTGATTCCGGCGGGTATTGACCTGGGCGGTGGTTTGTTGCCCTTGACCGGGAGTGGCGGCTTCACACCCATTTCGATTGGTTCGATTGATGATTTCCAATTAGAAATCAGCAGCGATGCCGATGCCCGTCGTCAGAGTTATACGGCCTTGATGAATATTAGCAATGCCAATTATGTGGCAGAGTATAACCGTCAATTGAAGCTCCAATCTCTGGCAGACTCGGCTATTATCCAGAGCAATACCGCTAATTATGTGCCAGCAGCCGTCTATCCGGCAGATAATTACCTAGCCTATAGTTTGCTACAGTGTGCCGAACTGATTGCGGGCAATCTCGGGGTCAGTGCGCTGACCGTAGGCTATGGCGGTTTTGATACCCACAGCGGACAAAATGGTGCTGTTTATGATAGTACGCTTGGCTATCATGATGACCTGTGGCAGACCGTAAGTGAGGCGATTTATGCCTTCTATACCGATTTGCAAGCCCATGGTTTGGCAGATAAAGTACTGATCGTCACGACCTCCGAATTTGGGCGCACAGCCTACGAAAACGTCGATCAAGGTACGGATCATGGCTATAGTTCCGTTGCCTTTGCGATTGGCGGCGCAGTCAAAGGTGGCATTTATGGTGATTATCCGAGTTTGGCAGAGGCTGATTTATTTGATGCCAATACCGATCTCACCACGGATTTTCGTTCGGTTTACGCGACAATCGCTGCCAATTTCCTCAATACCGATCCGGTGCCTATGGTTGGGGGCAGCTTTCCGTTATTGGGATTTGTCTGAGCAAGCCCCCCCGCCCCATAAATGGGGAGCCAGGGCACTCTTAGGGAAAGTTACAGTTTCAGCAATCAAGCGTTAACTCTCTTTATTCTCAGGTATCCAAACCAAGTATTAGCTGGTTTTAGCTCCCCATTTATGGGGCGGGGGGGCTGACTTATGCAAACGGAAAGAGTATTGGGCTGCCGCTAGCCCGATGGATTATCTTCACCGAGTCTTCACACAAGTGCCAGACAATAGAGGGCATGAAGTGGAAAGCAATAGTGAGATGGGCCGTCATTGTAGGTGTACTCAGTGCCAGTCTGGCAGGACGCGTAGCTGCGCAACCTCTGGCAGTACCCTATAGTTTGCAAGCAGCAATTAGCGAAGCTCAGGCGCGCAATCCCCAACTTTTGGCGGCTGAGCGCGCGGTAGTCGTTGCCCAAACTGGACTCACCATCGCTGGAGTCACGCCCAATCCTCGCCTCAGTGCTGATGTGCCCTTTGGTGAAGCTGAGACTAAACGCACCGTAAGTTTTGAGCAACCCTTTGAGCTAGGTGGTAAGCGCAATGCGCGGCTAGCTGTCGCCCAAGACCAAGTGCGCGTGACGCAGGGGCAATTAGACCTATTGCGTTGGCAGATTCGCACCGATGTCAGCCAAATCTATGCGGAACTTGCCATTGCTGAGGCCGCTCAAGCCCAGGTGCAGCGTTCCATTAATCTCAGTCAGCAGTTGGTACGTATTGCCCAAAAACGCCTAGCCGCTGGAGATGTAGCTGAGGCAGAAGTGATTCAGGCACAGTTTGCCCTCGAACGGGTACGCCAACGCCTAGAGCCTGCAACCAATCGCATCCGTCAGGCAAACACGCGCCTAGGGACGTTACTCGGACAAAGGGTGAGTGCGCCGATTGATGCCACTGACCGCAATACCTTTAACCTGTCGGTCGAGAAGCAGCAGCCCTTACCAAAATTACGTAAGCTACCTGAATTACCCGAGTTACAAACCTTAGCCCGCCAAAAACGCCTAGACCTCCTACTGGCCCAACAACAAATCCAACTCAGTCTCGACCTGATTGCGCTAGCACAGGTGGCCAAAATTCCTGATCTGGGGCTGGCTGGCGGGTTTATTTGGGACCCGGTATCGGCAACTACGGCAGCGACTTTGGGCTTACGTATTGATGTACCGATTTTTAACACGCGCCAAGGTGAGCTAGACCAAGCCCTAGCAACCCAAACCCTCGCCCAAGCCCAAAAAAATGCCCTAGAGCGGCAAGTGGATGGCGAAGTTAGCCTCGCTTATCAAGATGTGATCACCGCACAAACCCTACTAGAACGTGACCGGAGGATTTTGCTACCGCAAGCCGAGCAGGTGCTCAACCTCGCACAAAAAAGTTATCAGGCCGGACAAAGTAGCTTTACCGATGTTTTGGTGACCCAGCAGGCCGTGCAAGACCAACGCGATGCCTTTTATAGTGATCTGACGGCTTATCAAACGGCGCGTAATGGCTTAGAACGGGCGATCAATCAACCTTTAGTGGAGCTTACCAATGCGCCTTAATTACCTTAATATAATGCCCTTACTTTTTTTGGTAGTTGCCTGTCAGTCCACGCCTACGCCTGTCGAAGACGCCGCCGCGCCCCCTCTCAAGTTACCCGTGGTGGCGGTGATCCGGCGTGATCTGCCCAATCTGATCACAATTCCTGGGACGGTCAATGCGCTACCGGATCACTCAGTCAAGGTCAGTCCGGCCGTAGCTGGTAAACTAATTCGCGTCTATGTCGTACCAGGCCAACAAGTCAGCCCCGGTCAATTACTCGCTCAGCTCGATAACCGTCAGGCCACCGCCCAGATCAACCAAGCTACGGCTAGTCTGCAAGCAACCAAAGCCGGCGTAGCCCAAGCCCAAACCAATTTACTCCTCGCACGTAATACCCAAGCCCGCTTGCAAACCCTATTTGACCAAAAAATTGCCCCACAAAAAGACCTAATCGCGGCGCGCAGTCAGGTAGAGTCTGCCCTCGAACAACTGAGTGCTGCCCAAGCCCAAGTCGCTGTCGCCCAAGCCACCGTCGCCCAAAACCGGGCACAGTTTACCTTTACCCAACTGCGCAGTCCCCTGCGTGGCGTGGTGGCTCAGCGTTTTCTCAATGCCGGGGATACGGCAGACCCAGCTCAGCCCGTAGTACAAATTGTCGATTTGAGTACAGTAATTGTGCGAGCAAGTCTGGCAGCCGATACACCTACGGCACTCCATCAGGGACAGACAGCGCAAATTATCAGCACAGCTCTAGGAGGTGTCAAACTCGCAGGTAGGGTGATCGCCATTAGTCCGGTGGTTGATCCCCAAAACAACACCTTGGGCGTTCAACTACGGGTCGCTAATCCCCAAGGCCGCCTTAAGGAAAATCAAGCGGTTACCGTCAATATTATTGCTGGCGTACACCGAGCCGTGTTGACCGTACCCCAAACGGCTTTGGTGCCGAATCCTGACCAACCCAACGGTCAAATGGTCTACGGAGTCAAGGCGGGTCATGTGCAGCGGATTGCGGTACAAACGGGTTTAGAACAAAATGACCAAGTCGAGGTCAGTGGTCAACTTCAAGCCGGTCAACTCATTGTAGCTAGAGGTGCCTACGGCTTACCTGATGGCACGGCCCTTGCAACAGGAAATACGCAACCATGAAAGCCTTTACCCAATTATTACAATCGCAAGCCAAAGCCTTCTATCTGATATTTGCGCTGTTGGCAGTAGCCGGGGGTTTAGCTTACGGACGCTTACCTTCAGATGTTTATCCCGAATTAGCCTTTCCGCGTATTGCTGTCATTGCCGAAGTTGGTGATGTGTCGCCCGAACGGGTGGTGCTGACGATTACCCGGCCTCTAGAAGAAGCGGTGGGTCAAGTTTTTCGGGTGCGTTGGGTGCGCTCCAAAACTATTCGTGGCGCGACCGAACTAGCCGTGGAGTTTCAGCCAGGGACGGATATGCAACTAGCCCTCCAGCAGGTACAAACCCGGGTCTCTGAAGTACGCGGTAACTTGCCATCTGGGGTTAATTTGACGATTGAACGCATTACCCCCGCCATTTTTCCGGTGTTGACCTTTAATATCAGTACGCTGACGTTGACCCAAGCTGATTTGTATACCTTGACGCGCTATCAGATTCAGCCAAAATTGACGCGCGTAGCGGGTGTAGCAAGAGTCCAAATTCAAGGCGGTGACACAGCCCAGTTTGCCGTAGAAATTGACCCGACGAGATTGCGTAGTTATAATCTCAGTCTGACGCAAGTCGTAGACAGTTTACAACGGACTAATCAAGTCCAAGTTGTCGGCAAATTAGATGAAAATTATCAACAAAATCTCGTTGTTGCGACCACCGAAGCGTTGAATCCTAAGGATTTGGGCGGCGTAGTCGTGGCGACCCAGGGCAATATTCCAGTTTTTTTACGGGATCTCGGGCGGATCACCTCTGGACGGGCTGACCGTACCCGTTTGGTCAGTGTTGATGGCAAACCAGGTTTGTCTTTAAATATTTTTCGTCAACCTAGTAGTAATGTCGTAGCAGTTTCTGATAATGTCCGTGCTGAGCTTGCAGTCATCAAAAAAAGTTTGCCACCAGGGATTGTCATTAAACCCGCCTATGATGTCTCTGGGTTGGTGACCGATGCCATTACCAATGTGCGGGATGCGATTTTGATTGGTATTGTCTTGATTGTAATTATTTTGTATATATTTTTGCGGGAATGGCGTAGCACGTTGATTGCGGCGATTACGATTCCCTTGTCAGCCTTAGCCGCGTTTGGTTTGCTTTATCTCGTGGGTCAAAGTCTAAATTTGATGTCCTTGGGCGGACTCGCGGTGGCGATTGGTTTGGTGATTGATGATGCGATTGTGGTGATTGAAAATATTGATCGTCAGTTGCAGAGTGGTCTGAGTCCGAGTCAAGCGGTAACAGCGGCAATCGTTGAATTAACCGGGCCAGTATTGAGTTCGACGGTGACGACGGTGGTAGTCTTTTTACCCTTGGGTTTACTCTCAGGGGTAGCCGGACAATTTTTTACGAGTTTGACCTTGACCCTAGCGGCAGCAGTAATTTTCTCGTTGTTGCTAGCCCTGACGCTGACGCCCTTACTATCCGGTCAATGGCTCACCGAAACCGCTGCCACTGAATCAACGATGTTACAAAAACTCGATGATCTGTATACGCAAATCCTCCAAAAAGTCTTACGGCAACCACTATGGGTTGCTCTGACAGCCGTGACTTTACTCGTGGGTGGCGCTGGGTTATTTACCCGTCTGGGTTCAGATTTTTTACCGGCAATGGATGAGGGCAGCTATATCCTTGATTACCTCACACCGCCAGGGACTTCGCTCGCCGAGACTGATCGACTAGCCAGTAAGCTCGAAGACATCTTAGCTAAAACCCCTGAGGTAGTAGCCTGGACGCGGCGCACGGGTGCTGAAAACGGCCTATTTGCGACCGAGTCTAGTCGCGGCGATATTCTCGTGGTGCTCAAGCCAGCGGGTGAACGTCAACGCCGGGTCAATGCCATTATGGAAGCCCAACGCCAACAAATTGCCGCAACCCTACCGCAATTAGATACAGATTTTCACCAAAATTTACAAGATGAACTCAATGACCTTTCTGGTACACCCAGCCCGATTGAACTGCGCATTTTTGGTGAAGACCCGGCAGTTTTGCGGACACTAATGGCCCAAGTTGAGGCCAAAATTCAAGATATTAATGGTTTAGTTGACCTTGTAACTACCGGACGGGTCGGCTCACCGCAGTTGAATGTGCAAGTTGACCCGGTGCGCGCTGGTCGCTTGGGGTTAGATGTCTCCCAGGTGCAAAGTCAGGTGCAAACGGCTCTGCTGGGCGGAATTGCCACCCAAGTGCGCCAAGGTGACCGCTTGATTGATGTGCGGGTTCGGCTCCTAGATGAAGTGCGTCAGGATTTTGAAAATCTCCCACAGATCCCGATTGTGGGGACTAATGGCGCGATTTTGCCACTCAGTGCGCTGGCAACGATTGTCCCACGCACGGGCGAAGGCGAAATCACCCGCGAGAACCAACAACGCTATGTCTCGCTCAATGCCAATCTCGAAGGCCGTGACCTCGGCTCAATGGTGGGTGAAATCAAACAGCGCGTTCAAAATCTGACCTTGCCCGCCGGCTATACCCTGACGGTCGGCGGACTCTACGCTAGTCAACAGGAGGCTTTTGGGCAATTACTGAGTGTCTTGGCCTTGGGGATGGTGTTGGTATATCTGGTGCTGGTTGTGCAGTTTCGGTCATTTACCCAGCCATTAGCCATTTTTACGGCGATTCCTTTAGCTTTATTTGGTGTGATTTTCGCGCTGTGGGTCACCGGAACGCCACTCAATGTTTCATCATTTATGGGAGTTATTTTACTGGTCGGTTTGGTGGTCAAAAATGGCATTATCTTGCTTGATTACACCAATCAATTACGCAGTGAGGGGAAAGCTCTCGATGCCGCGTTACTCGAAGCCGGACGGGTGCGTCTCAGACCAATTTTGATGACGACACTCTGTACAATTTTGGGATTACTACCTCTGGCGATTGGTCTTGGTGCGGGAGCCGAGTTACAAAAACCTCTGGCGATTGCGGTGATTGGGGGCTTGTCTCTAGCTACGGTGTTTACTTTGATTTTTGTGCCAGTCGTATTTTGGGCTTTGGAGCATCGCGCTGCTGATAAAAGCCAGGAAACCAGTACTTTCTCGGGTTAGGAGATGCGGAGATCTTGAGGCCAATCCACAAATAAATTTAATAAACTCGTGGCTGAGCCACACGCCAATAGCGAGAAAATCGCTTGAGATCGATATAGCCATCGTAATCAAGAAAAGGTCTAATTGGTAAAATTTCAACGGGAAGTTCCGGTTCTAAACTAGTGCAAATCTGTCTAAACTGCGGACTCGGACTAGCAGTTGTTGCAATATAATCTGCGCCCTCTTCCTGAGCAAACTGTCTGAGTTCTGCCACCAGATTGCCCCGCCGGATCGTGACTGGTAATTCGAGCAAACATTCATAGATAAAGACCAGGCGTTTGACACTGATGTGCCAATCCTTGAGCAAAGCTTCATCCCATACCCACAAAGCCGGAGCCTCAGGATAGGTCTGCAAGGCCGGATGATAAGGGCTCAAACAATCACCATGTACCCAAACTAAGGGCTTCTTCATTTTTTGCCTTTGCGATTATAGGAGTTGGAATTAGGACGCTTATCTTGTAGGAATGGCGCATAGGGAAAGAGTTTTTGCTCTAGCTCTTCGTAACTACCCTCAAACTCGCAATGTCCATAGAGCGGACATTGCCGACAATAACTCCCTTGCGTGTAGCGTTCCAAATTTTCGCGATTAAAAAAATAAGGTTTATGGCTAAAGGTACTGGCAACCCACTGCCAAGAGAGATTATTGCTCGCCGGGTCACCATCCAAAAGATGCTCCAAAAACCATTTAGCTCCCGCTTGCCAACGAATTTTACGCCAGTGAATCACATAGGCCGCCAGCCACATCCGGGCATGATTATGCAGGTACCCCGTCTCCCGTAGCTCTTGGCTAAATTTGTCCATACAAACCAATCCTGTATTACCCGTACGGATATCTTCGGGTAGGTCTGCTTGATAGTTAGTGGTGCCGGTTTTGTAGTCTTCTTGATCTTGCCAAATACCCTTACCCAGCTGAACATAAAGACGTTGCCAATAATCGCGCCAGCCTAGCTCGTTGATCAGTTTTTCGGTTTCTTGGGGACGATAGGATTTTTTGAGAATGGCATCACGGACTTCGGCTAAGCTCAGCACCCCATGACGGATGTAGGGCGAAAGACGGGTGACCGCCCCACTAAAAAAATTACGACTGGCTGCATAATGAGCCGGGTCAACTTTGTTCAGCCTGACTTCAGCGGCTTTGCGTCCACCCGGGGTCGTACTGACATGATTATCATGGGCTACGGCTGAGGGAAATTGCTCACGGATATAAGCGATCAGGTCATCGCGGTTAGCAAATTTACGGCGCATATTCTCAGTCATGAGTTCCTTGATTTACAGATTTGCGGCGACGACAGCGGTCACTACAGTATTTTACTTGTTCCCAATCCTTCTCCCATTTTTTGCGCCAGGTAAAAGGGAGCTGGCACACCATACAAATTTTGGTAGGCAGATTTTCTTTTTTAACACCACGCACGGGTCACCTTGCCTTTAGATCACGCATTGCAATACTTCGTTGGATAACAAAAAGCCTTGAGGATAGACCAATTTGAGTACTCCGGCCTCTTGCTGGATTAGTCCCTGCTCTCTCACTTTTACCAGAGCTTGCAGGATTTGCGCTACGGGGGCAGTGCCAAATTTGTCTTGCAACGGTGCAAGGCGCACACCCTCGACTAACCGCAAGCCCAGCATCAAAGTTTCTGAAAGTTCTTCGGCACTTGTGACCATTCGTTCTTGGCTAAAGATGCCTTGCTCAACCCAATCAAAATAATCTACCAAACGACGCGGACGGGTTACGCGTTGCTGATGCACATACCCAGTTGCCCCTACTCCTAAGCCGTAGTAACTCTGGTTTTGCCAATAAACCCGATTATGCCGCGATTGATAACCGGGCTGAGCAAGACTGGCAATTTCATAATGCTCATATCCAGCCTTTGTGAAATGCTCAATCAGCGTTAAATACATCGCAATTCCCTGGTCTTCGCTAGGTAAAGGGGTTTGACCTAGCTGATATTTACGTCCAAATGGGGTCTGTTCTTCAAGAATCAAATCATAGGCAGAAATATGTTGAGGAGCTAGACGCAAAGCACAGTCTAGTGAATAGTCCCAGTCTGCTAAGGTTTGCTGGGGCAAGCCAAACATTAGATCAAGACTAAAGTTGGTAAATCCAGCCCGGTCTAAGTCGCGTACCGCCTGATCAATGGCCGCCACATCATGACTGCGTCCACACAGTTTGAGTAAGTGATCCTGAAAAGCCTGCGCACCCAAACTCAGCCGATTGATTCCTAGGCTGCGATAAGCCTTAAGGCTGTCGAGAGTTACGGTACCCGGATTGATTTCGAGGGTAATCTCCGCTGTGGTGAGCAAGCCAAACTTTTGCTCTAAGGCCACCATCAGCCGCTCCAACTGGTGTGGGGTCAGCAGAGACGGTGTACCGCCACCAAAGTAGACCGTACTCAGTTTTTGACCAGCTGTAGGTGTGAGGGTAATTTCTCGTAATAGATAGGCCACATACTTTTCAATTAATTCTGGTGTGCCCAAAGTGACCGCAAAATCGCAGTAATGGCAATGGGTTTGACAAAATGGGATGTGCAGATAGAGGGCTTGTGGCCAAACCATCGCAGTGAAAGGGGACACGGGGTTTATAATTTGAATAGTCACACTTGCGCCTAGCTGCCTGTACTCCATTATGCTGGATGCGCTCATTGTCTTAATTTTTGTGGCAGCTGGAGCTGTCATCGGCTACAACGGCGGAGAAATCTTGCCGACCGCTTGGCTTTCTTCTGATAAAGCAAATAATGCTAGTTGGATGCTCTTGATGCTTGGCACAGTGTTAGGTCTAGGCATGGGCTTAGCGGTACGCTCAACCTTGCGGCGCATCGAAGACCAGATTCGGCAGATGCCCACAGATTCTTTGATTGCCCGTTCCTCAGGGTTAGTGGCAGGTCTGCTCGTCGCCAATCTCTTGCTTGGCCCTGTATTCCTTCTGCCATTTCCTGACCGTTTAGATTTTATCAAATGGCTAGTTTCTCTATTGGCAAGCGTGCTGTTTGGTTACTTGGGCATGACCTTAGCTGAGACCCATGGCGGAGAACTGCTGCGCCGCTTTAATCTAGCCCCCAAACCCACCGAAGATGCGCCTCTAGTGCCCCTGAGTCCGGCTCTGAGTAAGGTTTTGGATACCAGTTCGATTATTGACGGACGGGTTGAGGAGTTATTACAAACAGGTTTTCTTGAGGGCAGTATTATTGTGCCTTGCTTTGTGTTAGATGAATTACAACATTTAGCCGATAGTGCTGATGGCGAAAAACGCTTACGGGGCCGCAGGGGTCTGGATATTCTTAATCAAATGCAACCCAAATTTGCCACACGCCTCGTAATCAGTGATGTCAACTATCCTAAACTGACGACAGTAGATGCCAAACTAATTCGTCTCGCCCAAGACCTTGAAGCAGCTCTGGTCACCAATGATTTTAATCTCAACAAAGTCGCGAGCTTACAGGGCATCTTGGTTTTGAATGTCAATGAATTAGCGAATGCTCTCAAACCGCGCTATCGTCCTGGTGACTGGCTTGATGTCCGTATCTTGCGCGAGGGTAAGGAGCATCATCAAGGCGTGGCTTACCTAGAAGACGGCACGATGATCGTAGTCGAAGATGGGCGGTCGTTGATTGGGGAGCAGGTTGCTGTAATCGTCACCAGTTCTTTACAAACAGCAGCTGGGCGGATGATTTTTGCCCGCCCTCAATTATCCCAATCGGTCGCATCCTAAAGGGTGTCGCGCTCGATCACAATGAACAATGCTGCCATAGCCATAAACGGTGCAATCAAAGTAGAGGCGTAAACTAACCAAGGAAAATAATGAACAGAGGACATGTTCGTGATCCCGACAGAACTTCACCCCCCAGTTTGCACGTTAGTGTGAGCGATAGAAACCTTGGTTAATATTTCTTATCAAAGACTTGGGTCTAAACCCCTGTTTTTCTAAGACGGCTTTAAGCTAGTAATATTGTCTACGCGCACGCATACCTGTCAGTATGGATGTGAACTAGACCGTGACTATAATGCCGCTCTAAAATTCTGGCTAGAGGATTAAAAACTACCCAGAGGCACTAGGAAAGTCAAACGCTTGGGGAGAGAACAGCCTCTACAGCAAAGGAGCAATCCAGTGTTGCAAGCTGACTCATACAACCAAGCATCTGCCTATCTCTAGAGTCAGGAACGTCAAACAGATTGAGCTAATTCGCCTAAGATGCCATCATTATGCTGAGTTAATTTGGGACCTTCGAGCTTGCCCGCTTGCACCATCGCCCCCACCATTGCAAAAATTGCTTCCACTTTGCGTACCCGGTATTGGTCAATAGCGGCTTCGGCAGCACGGCGACCAATGCGACGCATCAGGGCTTCCTTGAGATAGCCAGCATGACGGCCTTCGTCTTCGGCAATTGAGAGCATACCCGCCCGCAGGGGGTCACCATCGGGCAAAGCATAAGCCATCCGCGCAAACCCAGTACGGGCATCATCTTCGAGGACATGGGTCGAGGCCATCATCAGCACCCAGTCAATACGTTCAGCCTTGAGTTGTTCGGGAGTGTGACCAGCAAAGTAGTTCTCGAAAAAAGGACTGCGCGGCTGTGCAGAGCGATCCATGGTCTGAAAATCTAAGAGTTGTTTGCCACTGCGCTTGAGAGCTTGGGCAAAAATTGCTCCGTGGCGCTTCTCATCTTGGGCATGGTGCGTCAATTGTTCGGCCAGCCAGATATCGCCCTCTGTGGCAGCACGGACACTCAAGGCTTCGAGAAAAGGTACCGAACCGACTTCGGCAAGGTGCAGCCCGGCAATCGTATCAGGACGCGTCCTAGCATCGCGCAAACTTCTAGCACTGAGATAAGCTGAGGCACCATTCGTGACTAGACGTAACAAACTTTGGGTAAAATTCATGATCTAATTTCTCCAACGGCAGCTATCCCAAGTGTAGAGGGAGAGACCTAAAACGCCTAGCTACCCTGCTGCACTAACTGCTGATAATCCGCTGACTGCGCCCAAGTTTTGATCTCTTTAGCCCGTAAAATTGGCACGGGATGAGTACGCTCAGCAGTCTGGGCTGCGCGTAGCCATTGAGCAAGCCCTTCGCGGCTAAAGTCTTCGTAGGCGGCAACCTGCTCGATGTAGGCTTCGCTGTTGAGATAGGGAATCAACTGCGGTGAGCCGCCAGAGAGTTTCATCATGATCGCAATCACTTGCTCGACATCACCGGTTACCAGTAGACTCGCCCGGTCACAGCTCAGCTCAGCCGCTCGTAACCATTCAAATAAGAGCAAACGCAAGGGTTGCTCTAGGGCTTGCCCGAGCGATGGTAATTGTTTTGCCGCCAAGATCAGTAAATTAGCAATCGTGATATAGATACTATGCTCACACTTGAGATGTCCTAGCTCATGGGCAATTACCCCTTGCACTTCTTCGGGGGTGAGCAGCTCGAGCAGTGCCGTATGAAGTACCACAAAAGAGCGCTCTTGATCCACGGCAAAGGTATAAGCGTTAGGCACTGGGTTTTGACGAATATAAAGCTGCGGTTCGCGCACATCCAAAATGCGGCAGGCCTCTTGGTGCAGAGCATAAATATGAGGCAGTTGTTTGGAACCGACCAAAATGCTCGAAGAAATATTTTCCAGATAAAAAAACTGTCCTGCAGCCGGTGCCAGTACATGGCGGATCAGTAACTCTAACCCTGGGACAGCGGCTAAGGTTTGACTCGCTTCTCGATCTTGAGGATGACGAAACTGGGCTGCCCGGAGGCCAGAGAAAATGGTTTTTTGCATAATTCTACTTTGCCATAGGTTTTTGGAAAGTGGGAGAACCCCCCCACCTCATTTTACTAAGATAGAAGGGCAGATCCACGTAATCTAGCCAACGGTGACTTGATTGGTTTCGACTGAGGCAGCACCATGGACAGCCTTAGCCACTGTTACCATCTTGTCGAGGATATGCTGACTAGGTACGGAACCTTTTAGTACTACGGTCGAACCAGTTTGGGCAATATAGAGACTGTTGACATCATCAAGCTCAGCATCAGCATCAAAAGCAGCAGCAACCCGCTTAGCTAGGCCACTTTGATCAAACTCACCATGCAAACCCACCCGCTCAGCGGGAACTGAAGCATCGGCGGCGGGAGCAGCCGCCGCTGTCTTGGCTGCATCTTCAGGTTTTTCTAATCCAAAAAGTCTTCCTAACCAACTCATAACGTACCTCTACTAGGGGCAAAACATTTATATTTTAACGCAGTCACATTACCTAATGTGGTCTATCTCAAGATAGAGATATAGACGTAACAAAAGTTAAAATTCACAAAGAAAGCAACTACACGACAAACCGATAACCGGAGCGATGAACCGTCAGAATATACTTAGGTTCGCGTGGATTATCCTCTAGCTTCTGACGCAAACGAGCAATGTGAAAATCAATAGTTCGGTTAGTCACAGCGGTATCATAACCCCAAACCTCTTGATAGATTTTCTCGCGCTCAACCGTCTGACCAGCATACTTAATTAAACATTCAAGGACTTGAAATTCACGCGAAGAAAGATCTAAATTACGCTCTTGTTTAGTTACACTCATGCGTTGAAAATCAATTTCAATATCTCCTATTTGCAATTGTCGTGGTGCTGGTTTTTCGACCTGTCCCGAGCGCCGCATAATCGCTTCAATCCGCGCCAATAGTTCATCGATATTAAAAGGCTTAGTTAGATAATCATCAGCGCCTAGACGCAAACCGAATACCTTATCACTATCCAAGCCCCGAGCTGTCAGCATAATAATAGGAGTTACTATGCCCTCTTGCCGCAAACGTTGACAAACTTCTAATCCACCAATACGGGGTAACATCAAGTCTAAGATAATCATCTTAAGGCTAGGATTACGCCCTTCTTCTAGAGCAACTTTGCCATCACGTGCTAACACAACTGTGTAGCCTTCTGACTCCAGAGTTTTACGCAAAACTTGTGCTAGAGTTGCATCATCTTCAACGACGAGAATAGTTCCACTCATCCGGTAGCCTCACGGTAAATTTACTGCCAACGCCCACTTCACTTTCCACTTGAATAAATCCATTGTGTGCTCGCACAATTTGTGAAGCAATAGCTAACCCCAACCCCGTACCATCTGTGTCGGTGATTAAGCCTTTGCGTACCCGATAAAACTTTTCAAAAATAAAGGTCTGTTCCTCAGGTGCAATACCTACGCCATGGTCTTCAACTTGTAAATGCAAAGTTCGTTTATCACCTTGTTGACTCCAAAAGGCTTGAACTTTAATCCAGGGCTGCTCACGAGAGTAACGAATTGCATTTTCCATGAGATTAACAAGAACGGTATTCAATGCTTGGAAATCACCAAATACTTCACTATCAGGAATCCCGCCTTTGAGAATAATCGTATCAGGGAAGGCGCAGCTAATCGATTTAATTGCCTGATTAACTAAGTCTTGGACACTAAATTTGGTGGGATACATCTTCAGCTGAGAGGATTCTAATTTAGCTAAAGTTAATACTTTTTCGATGACCTCAGTCAGGCGTTGCGCTTCACTCATGATATAGCCAGAGAATTCTTTGGTCTCCGCCTCACCTTTGACACGTCCGGAGGCTAACAGTTGGGCTGAGGCCATGATGCCTGCGAGAGGGGTTTTGAGGTCGTGGGAAACTCCAGCTACAATATCTGATTTCATATCTGATATTTTAACCGCAACTAAGCCAGCGCGCAAAATGATAAATAATAGTAATCCTAAAGTAAGGGCAACTAAGATGCTTGCCCAGCCCATTTGCCAAATATTGATATTTGTGATCTGACTAAAGGGACTTTTTTGGATGACGGCAAATGTCCAACCTGTTAGGAATTTTTGCTCTGGGAGGAGCGTAAGTTGTGATTTGATATAGGTTGGATTTTGTGCCAACTTGTTCCAATCTTTGCGGTCTGTAAATAAGATTTTTCCTTTTTCATCAGTCACCTGAAAGTAATAGTTGGCCTGAGAAAGCGTATTATCCACAGGTGAAGTATCGAAACGATTATTTTCAGTATGGCGAATCTTACTCTTAAAAAACTTGGGTTCAAAACTGCCTTTTGGGATGATCATGCCGATGATGGCCTTGATTGAACGGGGTGCCGTTATGGTATCAAAAGAAGGAACCTCCCCGGATATAGCATGCAGTAATACTAAAGACTCACTTGCTTGGTCATAAAAAAATAAATAACCTACGTCTTTTTGTTGAGGAAGTAGGTGAGTAAAGTAATTTTGTGCATGTTGAATGATGTCTCTAGCATGAACCACTACCATTTTGTTAGGCAAAAAAATCCTCCAGTTACGCGCTGGTGTGGGAGTAATAATAAAAAGTTGTTCGACTACGGAGCGATAAGTCTTATTACTGCGCTTAAACTTTTTACTTTCAGAAATACGTGTATTTTGTAACTGATTAACCAAGATTTGAATTTTTGAGGGTTGCTGTTTCAAAAGCTCACTATGCTCTGAATCATTACGGTGAAAGATAATTAATCCGCCGTTTAGTGTATCGTCATGAACCTCTAGTACTAAACGACTCAGAATATATTGTAATTGGGCTTGGGTTGCTGCAGTACTATCGGCTTCGTACTGCACCATAGAACGATATTCAATCACACTGAGCGTCGTAATAGGTATAATAACGGCTAGCAAAACAATGAGTAGGGTCGGGGTTTGGTGACGCAAACACCAACGAATGGCACTATAAAATTTTTGTTCCAGGACTGTAGTTACGTTTTTCATCGACTGCGACAAACCTTTTTGTAGCGTAGCCCATTTTTTTAACGTTGTTGTGAGGATTTACGAGTTTTTGAAGTATAAAAGTTGTCCGCCCTAAGTAAGACTCCTAGTTGCGGACAATTAAATTCTGGTTTCCTTGGATACTAAGGATCGTAGGGTTGTTTGCCAGTAAATTTGAGCGGGGCTTGGCTAGGATTTTCACCGATTTTGCGGGGCATGCCACCGACTTGGACTCGTCCGGGATTAACTTTTTCGGAAACCACGCCATCCATCGGGTAGACCAAAGTTTGTTCGCCATCGGGCGTAACCAGAAAAATCTTACTGTCCCGAATTTTGAACTGCGCCACCAGTTGGCGATGCAGAGCGTGGCACTGTTCTTTGCGAGCCATATAGAGGGCATTAGTCCCTGCGACCATCGTTGCCGCCCCACCAGTGGGCATCTCGAAAACCCGTTCCTCGGCGGTACTCCAGGTGATCAGATATTTTTCTTCGGTCTCAGCAGCGCGTAAAAGCCCGCCGGTACTACCGCCAAAGATAGGCATACTCGCGCCCGGGGGCAGTCCATTCGCCTGTGTCATGTCTCTGTACCTCGCAGACTATACAGATTATAGTAGTGTCCTAGCGGTCATTTCAGCGATTTGCAGAGCTTAACTTACATTACAAAACGTTGCGAAATGTAATGCCTACCCTTCGTGATTTAGGTGAGTCAGGATTGCTACAGGTTCTCGCGCCATTTTTTAGTCAGGCGGGGGCTACTTTACCTGTGAGTGTGGGGGATGATGGCGCAATTTTACGGATCACGGGTGACCTGGTTGCCACCATGGATGTACTGATAGATGAAGTACATTTTAGCGCGCAGACCACGCCGCCTTTTGCCGTAGGCTGGCGTGCTGCCTGTGCCAATCTCTCGGATTTAGCGGCGATGGGGGCAACGGGGGTCAGTTTGCTCGTTGGACTCGCACTCACTGCTGAGACTGAACTTACTTGGGTCGAGGAAGTCTATCGAGGTTTAAATGCCTGCTGTGAGCCTTGGGGGGTGGGCATTAGTGGCGGCGATACCTGTCGTAGTCGCCAGCGGTGTTTGGCGGTGACAGCCCTCGGTCAGGTGACTCCAGGGCGAGGCTGGTTGCGTTCGCGCTGTCAGGTAGGCGATGTGCTGGCGGTGACGGGTGCCTTTGGCAGTTCACGCGCAGGATTAGAGGTTTTATTGCATCCAGAACGCTTTGTGGAGGTGGCTCCTATCCTGCGCGAAGCGGTGATCAAAGCCCATCAATACCCCGAGCCACGTTTGGATTGGGTGGCGCCATTACAGGCTCTGGCCCAGCCGATTGCTGCTATGGATACGAGTGATGGTTTGGCTGATGCGCTAGTGCAAATGGCGAACTTGAGTAAGGTGGGCATGGTCATTGAGCTTGCACAAATTCCTGTGACGCAAGCAACGCACACTATGGCTGGAGAACAAGCACTTCACTGGGCTTTATACGGCGGAGAAGATTTTGAACTATTAGTCAGTTTGCCTAGATCCGCTTTAGAGCAAGTTAACTTGGGTGAAAAAAAATTATACGTGATCGGTGAAGTTATTCGCGGATCAGGTGTGCATGATCAACAAGGTAAAGTGATTACCCGTGAACAGGCATTTGCACATTTTGCGTAGCTACGGAGCAATGCTGAAAAACACGGTTACGATGAAAGAAATTTGTTCTCCGGTAGGGTGGAGTCTGTCAGCCCGAAATGGGTCTGCCGGAGCATGATCAGCGAGGTGCTCCATGTCCTATGCCATTGCCACAAGCGTCCCTGGTCAATTACCCGCAGGCTTACTGAGTCTGGGTCAACTATTACTCAATTTAGTAATTATTTATGTCGCCAGTAAATTAGGTGGTGAATTCGCCCTACGACTTAAGCAGCCACAGGTCTTGGGTGAATTACTGATGGGGCTGGGGGTCGGTGTATCTGGATTGCATCTTATTAACCCCGAGCAACCGATTTTGCAGCTCTTAGCGCAGGTGGGTGTCACACTTTTACTTTTTGAAATCGGTCTTGAGTCAGACCTCAAAAGTCTACTGCAAGTCGGGAAGCAATCTTTGCTAGTCGGTTTGGTCGGCATGGTGCTGCCGCTTGGTTTGGGATATGGCGTGATGAAATGGTCTGGGGCAACGGATCTGGTGAGTCTTTTTGTGGGTGCAGCAATGACGGCAACCAGTATTGGGATTTCGGCTAAAGTCCTCAAGGATCTAGACTACTTACAAAAACCAGAAGGCCAAATTATTCTCGGTGCAGCGGTATTATACACTTTCCGCTTATAGAATAAGGTATGGTAAAGAACCTCAGTCTTGTGAACCACCTGAGTGTGGAAGAATTAGAAAAGCGCTACCGCCAAGCAACGGACGGGGTGGAACGCACCCACCTGCAAATTATTTGGTT